>CAZGZZ010000071.1:0-1847 GCA_964530315.1 uncultured Lachnospiraceae bacterium | reverse complement strand
GTCATGCAAAATAAAAGATTTCTTTCCCGTATTCTTTTTCTTCAATCTGTTATATAAATCTATATCCTCCCAATATTTAAGAGTCTCAGGCTCTCTTTGAGGAAGATTTCCTCTCATTGGGAAATCTGTTGAGGGAAGATTGACAGACTTTGTGTAATCTTGATTTTCAGCCATAGTTTTTTTCCTTTCTATAAAACAAATTCAGGAATGACGGAATTTTTCCGGCACTCCTATTATTTTACTCTATTTTGTCCAACATTTCAAGCATTACATTGCAAAAACTTTTAATTTTTGTTTTATATGCATCAATTTCGGTCTGCAAATGTGCAAATTCCTGTGATTTGTCTCTTGCTTTGTTTTCAGCTTCAAGAATAATGTTCTGTGCCTTTTCGTTTGCATTCTTTTTTACATCCTCTGCGGTGTTTTGTGCATACAAAAGAGCATTTCTCAAAGAATTTTCAATATTCTTGTATTCTTCAATAGATTTATTGAGGAGAATTGTCTTATCCTTCAATTCCTTATTTTCACGATAGAGCTTTTCATAATCGGCTCCGACAAGATCCAAAAAATCATCAACCTCATCAGCATTGTAACCTCTCATTTTTACTCCGAATTCCTGCTTTTGAATATCAAGCGGTGTCAACATATATTATTCCTCCTTAAATATATTTCTTTATTTCAATATGAAGCCTGTCGCTTCTGGTTGTGCCATAGACTCTCACAAATACAAATCTTCCGCTTCCTCTGACAGATATTATGTCGTTTTCTTTCACACTATGACTGACATTTCCGCACGGTAAATGGTTCACGCTGACCTTTTCTCCGATAACAAGCGAAGACGCTTCTTTTCTTGAAATTTTCAGCATTGCCGCAATGAGTGCATCAAGTCTCAAGGACGCCGCAACCGTATTTATTGTTTCAAATTTCGGCTCATATGCCACGACAGATGAAATATCACCAACAACGGCTTTAACACCGACATTTGCAATCTTGTCAATATCGGAGGCAACATAATCGGCAATATCGGATAAAATCAAAATATCCGCTCCGTTTTCTCCAACAAGAATATCTCCCACCTGTTCACGCTTTATTCCCTTTGAAAGCACCGTTCCGAGATAGTCCCGATGCGAAAGCTCTTTTTTGTACTTTTTTGTAATTTTAATTGTTTTTATCGGAAATTTGTCCACAGCGACCTCTTCCCATTCCGGAAACACTCCGAAAACAGTCCTCATCGCATCGTCATATCCCCCGAAGTAACAGCAATTATATCCGACTCTGTCTCCGATATTTTTCCGAATCAAAGCCTGCTGTGCTTCATTTAAAAAAAACGAAAATTGGGGGTATGAATATTTGTCGCACAATCGGAACAAATCCTCTGTTTTTGCCGTCAACAACTTTTCTTCAGAATTCAAGCCACACCTCATAACACATATAAAAGGCGGAGACAGGCTCCGCCTTTTTTGCTCAACAACCTAACGGAGCTTCCTATTAAAACATACTCCATTCATAGCCTGAATCTTTATCGCTCAAAACCTCACCCATTATATCAACCTGTGATGGAGTTGCAAGGAATATTCCTCCGGCAACCTTTTGCATATTTCCGTTCAAACCATAAACAGTGCCGGCAATAAAATCGATAACTCTTCTTGCCTCATCGGTATCAAGTGATCCGACATTTATAACAACCGGTCTTCTCTGTTTTAGCTCATCGGCAACCTGTGTTGAATTGCTGTAGCATTTTGGTTTTAAAACAACAATCTTTGTCTGAGCTCCCGACGAATGCATGGGAACTACCTTTTGCTTTCTGCTGAACATAGGTTTTACGGAATTTTTCTCATCCGCATCCT
>CAZGZZ010000070.1:0-2131 GCA_964530315.1 uncultured Lachnospiraceae bacterium | reverse complement strand
ATATAATATATATGATTTAATATTACGAAGGGAGAAGATTGCCGTATGAAAAAGAGAATTTTGTGCCTTGTTATTATGATTGCTTTTGCACTTTCGGGGTGCAGTGATAAAAAAGGAGAGCAAGCCGTTGCATATGTCGGAGAAACGCCGATAACCGAATCGGAATTCAGATTTTATCTGGATAATGTTAAGGAACAGATGCAGGGAACGGAGCTTTCGGATGAAGAAGATTGGCAAAACAAGGAAATTGACGGTCAAAAAGCAATAGAGGTTGCAAAGGAACGAGCTCTTGATATTGCTGCGGTTAATCTCGGATATATAGAAATTTATAAAAAGTCTGGAAAATCACCGGATGATGAAAAAGAAAAGATTGCTCTGATAAAAAGCGATATGGTCGGACAGTATTCGGACGGCGGATATGATGATTTTTTAAAAGAAAACAACATAGATGATGATTTTGTCGATATGCTGTGCGAATCAACTTATTGTTCCGAGGTGCTCTATGATGAGTTTGCGAAGAACAACAATGTCGAGAATGTGCAGGATGATTTTGACAAGTATATCAAAGAAAAAATGAATGAGTACGGCATTAAAGCGGTACAGACCGAGTTAATAAAAAAAATTAATTGATGTATAAATTCTGTGAAAAGGTCAATAATAAATATAACCTCACAAAATACATTTAACCCCTTGGCAGGTATCGTCTGCCGATATTTGCCGAAAGGGCGGTGCAAATTTTTTGCACCGCCCTTTTTTTGCATCGTAAAAAATAACAAATACGGACGGAATATGACACATATATTTTGCCTATTATGTCAAAAAAATCACAAATACGGCAAAAAAATTTGTATTAGGATATGATTTTTTGTATTTGACCTTGAAATAATTTTAAAATATGATATAATTATAGGAGTGATTTAATATCAAATTGTATAAATTTGAAAGGAGTATAAAAGATGAAATATTCAAGTGAAGTTGAAGCTATGTGTCCTTTGGCTAAAGGCGCATATCACGGTCCTGCTCCTATCCCACAGGAAGGAAAATGGACACAAGCAAAAGAAATCAAAGATATTTCCGGTTTGACACACGGAATAGGCTGGTGCGCACCTCAACAGGGTACCTGTAAGTTGACATTAAATGTTAAAGAGGGCATTATCCAGGAAGCATTGGTTGAAACAGTAGGTTGTTCCGGTATGACTCATTCGGCTGCTATGGCTGCTGAAATCCTTATCGGAAAAACATTGTTGGAAGCTCTTAACACAGACCTTGTCTGTGATGCTATCAACACAGCTATGAGAGAATTGTTCCTTCAAATCGTATATGGTCGTACTCAAACTGCTTTCTCCGAAGACGGTTTGCCAATCGGTGCAGGACTTGAGGACTTGGGCAAAGGCTTGAGATCACAGGTCGGAACAACATATGCAACCTTGAAAAAAGGACCGAGATATCTCGAGCTTGCTGAAGGTTACATAACAAAGATTGCCGTTGACGAAGATGACCAGATTATCGGTTACAAATTTGTTCACCTCGGAAAGATGATGGAAATGATTGCCAAGGGTATGGATGCTAACGAAGCATTGGAAAAAGCAAGCGGACAGTACGGAAGAGTTGACGATGCTGTTAAGTTGCTCGACCCAAGACACGAATAATTTATAAGGAGGTAGGTTTGAAATGGCTTTATTTGAAAGTTATGAAAGAAGAATAGATCAAATCAATGCAGAGCTTGCAAAGCACGGCATTTCTTCTCTTGAAGAAGCAAAACAAATTTGTGATGACAAGGGCATTGATGTTTACAATTTGGTAAAGGGTATTCAGCCAATCTGTTTTGAAAACGCTTGTTGGGCATATATTGTCGGTGCTGCAATCGCAATTAAAGACGGTTGTACAAAGGCTGCGGATGCCGCTGAAAAAATCGGTGTTGGCTTGCAGTCATTCTGTATCCCCGGTTCTGTTGCAGATGACAGAAAAGTGGGTATCGGTCACGGTAATCTCGGAGCTATGCTTTTGAGAGAAGAAACAAAGTGTTTCGCTTTCTTGGCAGGTCACGAATCTTTTGCGGCTGCTGAAGGTGCAATCGGTCTTGCAAGAAGTGCAAACAAAGCAAGAAAAGAAGATTTGAGAGTTATCCTTA
>CAZGZZ010000069.1:0-3205 GCA_964530315.1 uncultured Lachnospiraceae bacterium | reverse complement strand
ATAACACTCACCTCACATTTATAATATGTGAAGTACCTGTGCGTGGTGAATTAAAAAGGGTCGTAAGTAAAACAGAATCATATGACATTTTTGCCTTTTTTCTGAATTATTTACAACCCCTTTATTAAAATTTTATTCGCCGTCTTTTTTCACAATTGAAATTGAAAGTTCTTCCAATTGTTTTTCGTCAATTGTTCCCGGTGCTTGTGACATTAGCTCGGAAGCATTCTGAACCTTCGGGAATGCCGTTACATCACGCAGGCTGTCACAGCCGGTCATAAGCATTGCAAGTCTGTCAAGACCTATGCCCATTCCTCCGTGAGGAGCAGCGGCATATTTATATGCTTCAACAAGAAATCCGAATTTTGCTTCGATTTCTTCCTCTGTCAATCCCAATGATTCAAACATTTTCTGCTGAAGCTCATAATCATTAATTCTTATAGAACCGCTCGATAGCTCAATACCGTTCAAAACAAGGTCATATGCCTTTGCAATAACCTTTTCGGGATTTGTATCGAGATACTGAATACATTCGTCTTTCGGCATTGTGAACGGGTGATGCATAGCAACCCATGAATTTGTGTCATCATCATATTCAAAGAATGGGAAATCGGTAATCCAAAGGAAATTCCAACCTTCCGGAATCATATCAAGACGCTTGGCAGTCTGCAAACGCAATGCGCCCAAAACAGGAAGAACTACCTTGTCCTTATCAGCAACAATCAAAACCACATCGCCTTTTTTAGCACCCAATCTATCCATTAAAGCCATTATTTCTTCATTTGTGAAGAATTTTTTGAAGCTTGCATTAGGTTCATCCTCATTCCAACGAACATACGCAAGACCCTTTGCTCCTATACCCTTTGAAAATTCAACAAGCTTGTCGATTTCTTTTCTTGTGTATATTTCTGCGGCATCAGGAAGTACAATTGCTCTTACAGAACCTTTATTTTCAAGTGCCGATTTGAAAACAACAAATTCGCTGTCTTTGACAGCATCCGAAATATCCTGAATTTCCATTCCGAAACGGGTGTCAGGCTTATCGGAACCGTATCTTGTCATTGCTTCGTTATATGTCAATCTCGGAAGCGGAGTCGGAATATCTGTATCAAGAACCTTTTTAAACAAATACTTGATAAATCCCTCGCCTATCTCAAGAATATCCTCAACATCCACGAATGACATTTCCATATCTATTTGTGTAAATTCAGGCTGTCTGTCCGCACGCAAATCTTCATCTCTGAAACAGCGTGCCAACTGAATATATCTGTCAAAACCGGCAATCATCAAAAGCTGTTTGTAAATTTGAGGAGATTGCGGAAGAGCATAAAACTTTCCGTGATGAATTCTTGACGGAACAACATAATCTCTCGCACCTTCCGGTGTTGATTTCATCATCATCGGTGTTTCAATTTCGATAAAACCGTTATCATAGAAGTAATCTCTTGCAGCTTTTGCTATTTCAGAACGCATAATGATATTATTTTGAAGAACATTTCTTCTCAAATCGAGATATCTGTATTTCAAACGAAGCTCTTCATTAACATTTGTGTCGTTGACAATTTCAAATGGCGGTGTCTGTGCTTTTGCAAGAATTCTTAAATCGTCAACAAAAATTTCAATATTTCCTGTTTTAATCTCACTGTTTTTGCTTTCTCTTTCTCTGACAACGCCCTTTGCCATTATTGCAAATTCACTTCTGCATGATTTTGCTTTTTCAAAAACCTCTCTATCAGTATTATCATCAAAAGCAAGCTGAACAATACCGGTTCTGTCGCGCAAATCGATAAATATCAAATTTCCTATATCTCTGATTTTTTGAACATAACCGCCCACAACAACCACAGAACCGATTTTTTCTGTTTCTCCGCAGTAGTTTGTGCGTTTTAAGCCTTTCATTGTATCCATTGTTTTTCTCCTTATTTCAAATATTCATATAAATTATCAAGTTTTACTTCCGTCTGCTCACCCGAAGCCATATTCTTCAAATTTGCAATTCCCGTTTCAATCTCATTATCGCCGAGAACAAGAGAATATTGTGCCGAAATTTTATCGGCATATTTCATACTTGCACGCAGACCTCTTCCCATATGGTCGGTTTCAACACTTATGCCATTTTGTCTTAATTCAAAAACGATTTTTTGAGCCGTCAAAACAGCTTCTTCACCCAGCGGCACGATATAAAGCTTTGCAGTCTCGGGCATCGGTATTGTGACATTATTATCCGCAAGTCTTATTAACAATCTTTCAATTCCCAAACCGAATCCGACTGCCGGAACAGGCTTTCCTCCAAGTTCTTCAACAAGTCCGTCATATCTTCCGCCGCCGCAAACGGTAAATTCACCGCTGATTATTTCAAAAACATTCTTTGTGTAGTAGTCAAGACCTCTGACAATCTGCGAATCAATCTTATAATCTATATTCATACGATTCAGACATCTCTTGAACTGTTCAAAATGCTCTTTACAATTTTCACACACATAGTCAAGCATTGACGGAGCATTCTTTACAATATCTTGGCAAATTTCCGACTTGCAATCAAGAATTCTCAATGGGTTACGCTCATATCTGTTTTTACAGGTATCACATAATTTATCATAATTCGGTTTTAAATATTCCTTTAGTGCTTCAGAATATGTTTTTCTGCATTCGGGACATCCTATCGAATTTATATTAACCGACAAATCGTTAAGTCCGACAGATTTCAAAAAGGTAATGGCAAGCGACAATACCTCCGCATCCATTGTTGCATTCTGTGCTCCGAATGCTTCAACTCCGAATTGATGAAATTCACGAAGTCTTCCCTTTTGCTTGTTTTCGTATCTGAAACAGGGTACATTATAGAATGCTTTAAACGGAAGCGTTTCCGCATACAAATTATGCTGTAAAAACGCTCTTGCAACAGATGCCGTGCCCTCCGGTCGAAGAGTTATGCTTCTGTTTCCTTTATCATTAAATGTGTACATTTGCTTTTGAACAACATCCGTCGTATCACCGACACCTCTTTCAAAAAGCTCGGTGTGTTCAAATGTCGGCACACGAATTTCCTTATATCCGTAGGCATCGCAAACGGTTTTAAAGTTTTTTTCAAGAAAATGCCATTTATAACTTTCCTGCGGCAATAAATCCTCCGTACCTTTCGGTGCTTGTGTTATTAACATTTAATTCAATCCTTTCAATTATGCCGTAATATATCACATTATAT
>CAZGZZ010000068.1:0-3297 GCA_964530315.1 uncultured Lachnospiraceae bacterium | reverse complement strand
CGGATCAAATGCTGCAGGACTTTTTGCCGGATTCTTGAATGACCCGGTTGATATTTACGGAGTTGAGCCTTTGGGAAGAGGTCCGAAGATCGGCGATCATGCCGCAAGCTTGAAGTTTGGAACAGAAGGTATTATGCACGGCTTTAACAGCATAATGCTCAAGGATGAAAACGGCGAGCCTGCACCTGTATATTCTGTTGCAAGCGGACTTGATTATCCGTCAAGCGGACCGGAACACGCATTTTTGCAGGAAATCGGCAGAGTTAAGTATGATGTTATAGACGATGAAGAAACGATAGATGCATTCTATAAGCTCTCAAGACTTGAGGGTATTATTCCGGCAATTGAAAGTTCGCACGCAGTTGCATATGCAATGAGGCTTGCAAAAACAATGGAACACGGCTCTGTTCTAATCAACCTTTCAGGCAGAGGTGATAAGGATATGGATTATGTTATCGAAAAATACGGAATAAGATAATAATTGTCCGATTTTTAATAAAATCTCTTAAAATCCCCAAGAAATACATTTTTGGGGATTTTGTATTGACAAAAATAT
Source organism: uncultured Lachnospiraceae bacterium (assembly GCA_964530315.1). GTDB lineage: Bacteria > Bacillota > Clostridia > UBA1381 > UBA1381 > RGIG1988. Next base: position 2,741 of record CAZGZZ010000068.1, on the reverse strand, counting down.
TAATTTTTGATAGTATATGTTATAGAAAAATCGTTTTTGGACGAAAGGAGATTGGAAAATGATCAAGGTTGGAATTATCGGGCTCGGAACGAGAATTTACCTCGGTGTTATGCCCGAGATGTACAGATACAGTAAAGAATTTTCAGTTGTTGCTGTGGCTGACCCGGATGAAGAGGGAGTAAAGAAAAAAATAAGCACAGTTCCGAAAGATTATACGGACGATGTTAATGCTATGTATGCAAAGGATATGCGAATTTACAAGGATGCCGATGAAATGCTTGCAGAAGAAGAATTGGATGCGGTTTTTATCGGTACACGCTGTTCACTTCACACGGAATTGGCGATAAAAGTTATAGAAAAGGGATTGCCGCTGTTTCTTGAAAAGCCTGTTTCGACCAATATGGAGGATTTAAAAAGACTTGCGGAGGCAAACAAGAAATATAATCCGAAAGTTGTTGTTTCATTTCCTCTTCGATATTCCGCATTGTCGGTTCTTGCAAAGGAATTGATTGATTCGGGTAAAATAGGTGATGTTTTGCAGGTTGATGCATTCAACGATGTTCCTTACGGAAGAGTTTATTTTCACGATTGGTATAGAGATGAAAATGAAACGGGTGGTTTATGGCTTCAAAAAGCAACTCACGATTTTGATTATATCAATTATATATTGGATGATGAAGCGGAGGAGGTTTTTGCAAGAAACAGAAGAACTCTCTTCAAGGGCAATATGCCTGCCGGCTTGAAATGTGCCGATTGTGACAAACAAAACACTTGTCCGGAAAGTCCGAAAGTGATAAAGAATAAATATCAGGATCAGGTTATCGGCGAATATTGCTGTTTTGCAACCGATACGGGAAATGAGGACTGCGGCAGTGCATTGGTGAAATATAAAAAAGGAACTGTTGTGAGCTATTCGCAGAATTTCTTTGCCCGTCACAAGGCGGCAAGGAGAGGTGCGAGATTTTACGGATATAACGGAACTCTTGAATTTGATTGGTATAAGAGCGAAGTCAAGATTTATCACCACGATTCTCCGAGAGTTGAAACACATACCTTTAATGATGATTGCGGAAGTCATTTCGGCGGAGATATGAAGCTTTCCGAATGTTTCTATAAGCTTATTAAGGGAGAAAGCGATAAATCCTACCTTACGGAGGGAATAAACAGTGCATATCTTTGTCTCTCGGCAAAAGAATCCTGTGAAAAGAACGAAAATATTGTAATTCCAAAGCTTTAACAATAAAATGCGGCTGTGAAAAATCACAGCCGTTATTTTTATTTAACCGGTGAAAACCAAAGTATAACCGCAATTCCGAGAATTATTCGATAATATCCAAAAACCTTGAAATCGTGTTTTTTTACATAATTGGTAAGGAACTTTACCGAAACAATCGAAACAATGTAAGCAACAATCATACCGATTGCAAGAAGCCCCCATTCGCCGGAGGTCATTATGTAATCATTGGTCACAAGCTTCAAAAAGCTCACGCCGAACATAACGGGAATTGCCAGGAAAAATGAAAATTCAGCGGAAATTTCTCTTGAACAGCCGAGAAGTATTGCCCCGAGAATGGTTGAACCGGAGCGTGAAGTACCCGGAATAATCGAAAGAACCTGAAAAAGTCCTATCAAAATCGCCGTCTTATATGTCATTTCATTCATAGAATTCACGGTTGTTTTTTTCTTCATTTTTTCGATAACAATGAAAAGAATACCATAAATTATAAGGGTCGTGCTGATGACATAGGGGTTTTCAAATTTTTCCATAAAGTCATTGAGCAAAAGTCCTATCACTGCGGCAGGCACACAGGCAACAATAACCTTGAACCACATCTGCCAGGTGTCCTTCTTTTCCTGATCGGTTTTTGACGAGGAAAAGGGATTTAATTTTCTGAAATACAGTGTTGCAATTGCCAAAATCGCACCGAGCTGTATGACATATAAATATACATCGTTAGTTAAAAAGCCGTCGGTGGTATTGGTGAATGAATTAAACAAAATCATATGTCCCGTGCTGGAAATCGGAAGCCATTCGGTTATTCCCTCGATGATTCCAAGCAGGAGGGATTTTATATACTCAATCAGCATAAATTATTCCTCCGTTGCTTTTTTGACATATTCGCAGATTATATCACAGGATTTGTCAAGTCCGAGAGTGGAGGTATTCAAACACAAATCGTAATTTGCGGTATTTCCCCATTCACGGCTTGAATAATAGTTATAGTAGGATTTTCTTGATTTTTCGATTTTGTTGATTTTATCCTTTGCCTTTTCGTCACTCAAATTATATTTGTTTGCAATTCTCTTGATTTTGCTTTCCTTGTCAGCATAAAGGAACAGATGTATGCACTTTTCCTTTGAGTCTCTCAAAACATAGTCGGCACATCTTCCGACGATAACACAGGAGCTTTTTTCGGCAAGTCCTTTTATGATTTCACTCTGTGTTATAAAGAGCTTGTCGTTTATTGGCAAATCATAGTGACCCGAATGCATAAAACGCATTTCGCTTCCCGTTACAAGAGTATATAAAAGACTCTTTGTTGCTTTTTCGTCAACAGCTTTTAAGATGTCTTCGTGCATTTGATTTTTTTCAGCCGCCATGGTAACAAGTTCTTCGTCGTAAAAATCAAAGCCGAGTCTTTGGGCAATCATTTGTCCAAGCTCTCTTCCGCCGCTTCCGTACTGTCTGCCGATTGTAATAATTGTGTTCATAATCATTCCTCCTTGTTTTTATATAAAGA
>CAZGZZ010000067.1:0-3670 GCA_964530315.1 uncultured Lachnospiraceae bacterium | reverse complement strand
GTATGTTTTCTCTTTCATTTTGGGCTACAAACGATAAAATCTGCAATACCAAATCGCCCTTTTGTAATTTCTTTATCAGCTTTTTGTATGACGGTCTGTTAAAATCCTTTCCCGACAATTTATCGATGTATATGTTTTTCTCGGCAATATCTTTTTGACGGAGTGCAAGCGTTTGTCTTTCCTCATTTTGTTCTGTGCCCGACACCCTCGCATACCCGTAAGCTTCCATAATAAACCCTCCTTTTGTTATACAGTTCGTTATTATAGATTTCGATTGTGAGAATTGCAATTGTATTATGTGTTTTGTAATAAAACGAATTTTTTGCGAATAAAAATAAACATAAAAATTTATGCTTGCGGGTGATTTTTTTGTTTGTTGTAAAAAGCAGAAAGAAAATTTTGTGGTCGCTGTTTTTTGTGGGAATCGGTCTTTTGGTTGGTGTGGCATTGGGAATGGAACCGCTGATGAAAACTTTTTCATCAATAAATTTTGATAAGAATTTTTGCGTTATTGTCGATGCCGGTCATGGACAGCCAGATGGAGGTGCGGTCGGTGTCGGGGGAAGCATTGAGGAAAAAATCAATCTTTCGGTGGCAAAAAAAGTCAGGGAAGTGTTGGTCGGTAAAGGGATAGATGTTGTTATGACAAGAGAGAATGAAAATTGTCTATCATCCTCTGACGGCGCAAAGAGTATCGGTGATATGAAAAAAGAGGATATGAGGGAAAGATTAAAAATAATGAAAAAAAGCGACGCCGATTTATTTATTTCAATTCATATGAACAGGTACGACAAACCGGAGGTGAACGGTTTGCGGCTTTTTTACGATAAAAAGCATCCCGAAACAAAGGCACTTTCGGAATTGATGCAAAATAAAATGTCGGAGGTAACGGGTGCTAAAATGTATTCGGTGAAAACAGCGGATCAAAATTTGTTTCTTATGAAAAATCCTCCAGTGCCCGCCCTTTTGGTTGAATGTGGATTTATTTCAAATCCTGACGAAGAAAAAAAGCTGAATGATGAGGATTATCAATCAAGACTTGCATGGGCAATTGCAGATGCGGTGGAAAAATATCTTAAAAATTCATAAAAAATGTCTGTTTGCGTCATAAAATTAACAATTAATTGTTGACTTATCGAAAATTATATTATATAATAATAAAATACTATGAAAAATAGCAATATTTTTATTTGGGGGTTTTTAAAATGAGCAGAGTTTATAATTTTTCTGCAGGTCCTTCAATGCTTCCGGAGGAAGTTTTGAAAAAAGCACAGGACGAAATGGTTGAATACGGTCAGGCAGGTATGTCTGTTATGGAAATGAGTCATCGTTCCAAAGACTATGAAGCAATCATTAAGGGCTGTGAAGATTTGGTAAGGGAACTTATGAATGTTCCTGATAACTACAAAGTTTTGTTTTTGCAGGGCGGTGCATCAAGCCAATTTGCAATGATTCCTATGAATATCGGTAACAAAAACAAAAAGTGCGATATTGTTATAACGGGTCAGTGGGCAAAGAAAGCGGCTGCCGAAGCTAAAAGATATATTACGGTTAATGAAATTGCCTCCTCGGCAGATAAAACTTTCAGCTATATTCCAAAGCTTGATAAGTCAACATTCTCAAAGGATGCGGACTATTTCTATATTTGTATGAACAACACTATCTACGGAACAAAGTATAACGAGCTTCCCGATACGGGTGATGTTCCGTTGATTGCCGATATTTCTTCAATGGCAATGTCAGAGGTTGTTGATGTTTCAAAGTTTGGTATGCTTTATGCCGGTGCACAGAAGAACCTCGGACCGGCAGGTGTAACTCTTTGTATTATAAGAGAGGATTTGATTGGTAACGCAATGGACATAACTCCTACAATGTTTAACTATCAAATTCATGTTGATAACGGTTCGATGTACAACACACCTCCTACATACGGCATATATATTATGAAGCTTGTTCTTGAATGGATTAAGGGACAGGGCGGAATTGCGGCTGTTCAGAAAAAGAATGAAGAAAAAGCAAAAATTCTTTATGATTTCCTTGATTCTTCGGAGATGTTTAAGGGAACCGTTGTAAAAGAAGACCGTTCACTTATGAATGTTCCGTTTGTGACGGGAAGCGATGAATTGGATGCGAAGTTCGTTAAGGAAGCCAAGGAAGCGGGTTTTGTAAACTTGAAAGGTCACAGAACTGTTGGCGGTATGAGAGCAAGTATCTATAATGCAATGCCGATTGAGGGCGTTGTTGCTTTGGTTGAATTTATGAAGAATTTTGAAGCTGAAAACAAATAAAGCTTGTGCTTTATTTTAAGGCGGAAAGGGTATGATAGAAATGTATAATATTCTTACATTGAATAAAATTGCCGCTTGCGGTCTCGATCAGCTCGATAAAGCAAAGTATGCGATTACGGATGATCAGACACAGGACGCTGACGGCATTATATTAAGAAGTTTTGCAATGCACGATATGGAACTTCCGAAGAGTTTGAAAGCTGTTGCAAGAGCCGGTGCCGGAACAAATAATATTCCGATTGATAAATGCACGGAAAAGGGTATCGTTGTATTCAATACACCGGGAGCAAATGCAAATGCGGTTAAGGAGCTTGTTTTGGCAGGCTTGTTCCTTGCATCAAGAGATATTGTTGGTGGTATTGATTGGGCAAAAACCTTGACGGGTGACGATGTAGCAAAACAGGTTGAAAAAGGTAAGTCAAATTTTGCTGGATGTGAAATCCAAGGCAAAACTCTCGGCGTAATCGGCTTGGGAGCAATCGGTATTCAGGTTGCAAATGTTGCAAGACATCTCGGTATGAAAGTTATCGGTTTCGACCCGTATCTTTCGGTTGATGCTGCTTGGAGAATGTCAAGTCATATTGTTAAGGCATCAAGTTTGGATGAAATTTATGCTAATGCCGATTATGTGACAATTCATGTTCCTTTGACACCCGATACAAAGTATATGATTGATGCGGATGCAATAATGAAGATGAAGGACGGAGTTAAGATTCTTAACTTCGCAAGAGGAGAACTTGTAAACAACGACGATATTAAAAAGACACTTGACAGCAACAAGGTTTCGGCTTATGTTGTTGACTTCCCGAATGCTGAAACTGTAAATTACAAGGGAATTATTGCTATTCCTCACCTTGGAGCATCGACAGAAGAGTCGGAAGATAACTGTGCGGTTATGGCGGCACAGGAAATTTCCGATTTCCTTGAAAACGGAAATGTTATAAATTCAGTAAATCTTCCAAATTGTACTCTTCCCGAAAACGGTAACGGAAGAATAACCGTTATTCATAAAAATGTTCCGAATGTGCTTGCACAATTCACGAAAATATTCTCTGATGCAGGAATTAACATTTCCGATGTTATCAATAAGAGTAAAAAGGACATTGCCTATACAATTATAAATACAGATGATTTGATTACAAATGATGTTGCGGATAAAATTAACGCAGTTGATGAGGTTATCAAGGTCAGAATAATAAAATAAGTTGTAAAATTTAAAATGCCGCTCGATTTGTGTCGAGCGGTATTTTGTATTTGCAAGAATAATTCTGTTTGGTGAAAATGACTATGTGAATTGAGATAAAAAGGTTGTTGGTTGGAAGTAATATCTAAAAAAGAAAAAAAACTTAAAAATGTGTTGACAAAATTTGATGAATGTGTTA
>CAZGZZ010000066.1:0-4110 GCA_964530315.1 uncultured Lachnospiraceae bacterium | reverse complement strand
AGCACACGGTTCATACCCGTGGTGTCATTGGTTCAAATCCAATTACCGCTACCAAAAGCACTTGCGGAAGCAAGTGTTTTTTTGAGGAAAATTTTAATTTTCGGAGGATTTTTTATGAGTACGATTTTATCTGTTTCGGTAGCACTTCTTGCCGGACTGCTGATGACAAGAGTTTTTAAACCCTTTAAGCTCCCGTCTGTAACGGCATATTTGATTGCGGGTGTTTTGATAGGACCGTATGTTATAGGTGCTTTAAACATTCCGGGACTCGGATTCAACACTCACGAAGCAGTTGAAAAGCTGGGAGTGATTTCGGATATTGCTCTTGGATTTATTGCTTTTTCAATAGGTAATGAATTCAGGCTTGACGATTTGAAGCAAATAGGTAAGCAAGCATTTGTAATCGGTATTTTCCAGGCATTGGTTGCAACGCTTTTTGTTGATTTGGCATTGATTGCGGTTTATTTTATGATTCCCGGAAAGCTTTCTGTTGCACAGGTTATAACACTCGGTGCAATCGCAACGGCTACAGCTCCCGCAGCAACTTTGATGGTTGTAAGACAGTATAAGGCGAACGGTCCGCTGACAAAGCTTCTTTTGCCGATAGTGGCTCTTGATGATGCTGTCGGATTGGTTGTTTTCGCAGTTTCGTTCGGTATTGCAAAATCTTTGAATTCCGGTACTGTTGATATGATTTCAATAGTTGTAAATCCATTGATAGAAATTGTCGCATCTTTGGGACTGGGTGCTTTTATGGGCTGGGTTTTGACACAGCTTGAAAGATTTTTCAATTCAAACACAAACAGACTTAATTTGACAATCGGCGTTGTATTTTTGACTGTTGCGCTTTCGATGATAAAGATCGAAATCGGTGCTGTTCATATTAGTTTTTCGTCGCTTCTTACTTGTATGATGCTCGGAACAATCTTCTGCAATATATGTTCCTTGTCGGAGGATCTTATGAATGCGGCAGACAAATGGACATCTCCATTGTTTGCGATATTCTTTGTTATTAGTGGTGCGGAGCTTGAATTGAGTGTATTTGCCGATATTGCAATTGTTGGAATAGGTGTTGTTTATATCATCTTCAGATCACTCGGTAAATATTTCGGAACATATGCAAGTGCAAAGGCAATTCACAGTGATAAAAATACTTGTAAATATCTCGGATTTACACTTTTGCCGCAGGCAGGTGTCGCATTGGGAATGTGTACATTGGCTATGCAGATCGGAGAACAGGGTAAGCTTATAAGAAATATAACCTTGTTTGCAATTCTTATCTATGAACTGTTCGGTCCGTTAATCACAAAGTGGGCACTTACACAAGCAGGGGATATTAAGCCTATGCCCGAAGAGGTTAAAAACAGAAGAAAAATTAAGCTTGAAGAGGTTAATAACAAGAGATAACAAATTTAAATGCTGTAAAACATTATATTTGCAATTTTTAAAAATATTGAAAAGTTCGGAAATGTCCGGACTTTTCTTTATATCATAGACAAATGTGGAAAATATAGCTGTTTGCAGGTATGTCAACAAAATCTTTTTGAATATTTACAAAATTGACATAAGATTTTGCAAATATTCAAAAAAATTACCCAAAAGGTATTGACAAAATATGATATGTGTGTTAAAATAATTGAGTAAAAACAAGCAGAGCTTATCCGCTCTCACCGTATGACGAATTGTTTTACGGTAGATATTGATTCTTTTTGAACAGTATTTTTGCGGATAGGTGTCTATCCGTTTTTTTGTTGAATTTATTTAGTTTGGAGGGGATTTGTATAGCTAACAAAGAGTTGCAAATCAACGAAGAAATTCGTGATGCAGAGGTCAGAGTTATAAGCGGCAGTGGTGAACAATTGGGCATTATGTCGGGTAAGGAAGCATGGAATATGGCAAGTGATAAGGGATTGGATCTTGTGAAGATATCACCCAACGCACAGCCACCCGTATGCAAAATTATGGATTACGGCAAATATAAGTTTGAGCTCGCAAAGCGTGAAAAGGAAAACCGTAAGAATCAAAAAGTTGTCAACACAAAAGAAGTTCAGCTTTCACCGTCAATCGATACAAATGATTTTAACACAAAGTGTAATCATGCTGTGAGATTTTTGAAAAACGGCGACAAGGTTAAGGTTGCGGTAAGATTCAGAGGAAGAGAAATCAGTCATTCAGAGATGGGCGAAACTTTGTTGCTCAAATTTGCCGAGAATGTTAAGGAATTCGGCAATATGGATAAGGCACCAAAGCTTGAGGGCAGAAATATGGTTATGTTTTTGTCCCCGATTGCATAATTTTAAAAGTTTGGAAGGAGTGTTAAAGATGCCTAAAATAAAGACACACAGAGGCGCAGCAAAGAGATTTAACCTTACAAAAAAAGGTAAAGTTAAGATGAACAGATCTTTCAGAAGACACATTCTTAACAAGAAAACCACAAAGAGAAAGAGACATTTGAGAAAACAGGCTTATTGTTCTGCGGCAAATGCAGCTGTAATCAAGAAGCTTATTCCTTATAAATAATCGGAAAGAGAGGTAAATGACCAATGGCAAGAGTTAAAGGTGCTTTGAATACAAGAAAGAAACATAAGAAAATTTTGAAGCTTGCAAAGGGTTTCAGAGGCGGTGAAAGCAGAATTTACAGAACTGCAAATCAAGCTGTTATGCGTTCAATGCAGAATGCATACATCGGAAGAAAGCGTAGAAAGAGAGATTTCAGAAGATTGTGGATCACAAGAATTTCTGCCGCTGCAAAGATGAACGGTATGAACTATTCAACATTTATGAACGGCTTGAAGAAAGCTAACATAGATATTAACAGAAAGATGCTTTCTGAAATAGCTATCGCTGATCCTGCCGCTTTCGCAAAGCTTGTTGAAACAGCTAAAGCTGCAAGATAAATAAAAAATAAAAGTATAGACAATTTTATGTCTATACTTTTTTTATTATTTGAGGTGATGTTAAAAAGTCTTTACCCATTCCTTGTTTGTTTATGATTGAAAAAATATCTGTTGATTTTATATCAAGAGCAAACAACTTGTTGATACTTTTGAAATCGGCTGTTTTTGTTATTATCGGAAGTGATGACTTTTTCTTTATTTCGGATAAAAGCGAAAGACCTGTATCATCAGCACCGAGAACCCTTATATATGAGGGCAGGTTGTTTGCACTTTCTTTGTCAATTCCGATAAGGCAGGATAATAAAATTCTGCGTATTTTTGAAAGTGTGTAGCGTTTGGATTTTATGTGAGTGCATATTTCGTCAAAAGAGGAAAAGAGTCTGCACGCTTCGATAATTCTGTTTTCCAATCCCTCGGTGACATCATTTATTTTTGATATATCCTCCGGAGTCATCTCAAGAATTTTATAACGAAGAAGCTCACCAAGTCCGTCATTTTTCATTTTGTCTGGGTAGGAAAAGGGAACATAGTTCGATATGTCTTTGTTTTTTGCAAGTTGTTCTCTTATAAAGCTTGCGGAAGCAAATTCTCCGGATGGCAAAAGTGAGTGATGAGAAACACAGGCACGCTTTATTGTTTTGGGAACAATTTTACTTTTAAGCTTGTTAAGTGCTTTTATATATTCAATTCCGAGTATGTTGTTCGGACTGTTGAGAAATTCGGGCGGAATAATATCCGAATATGCTCTTTCTTTTGCAAGAGGAAAGTTCATTCCGAGCATCATATTGCTTTTGATTTTTTCCGAAACATCATCTGTTTCCTCGGAAAGAATGTTTGCATATTCACATAGGTTGTTTATATCTCCCGATTCCGAACCGAAAAAAAGAGTGTCGCAGATACCGAGAGCATCGGCAAGAAAAACACCGCCGAGTGCAAATCTTTCGGCACAGTTAAGTGCGGAGCATACGGGAAGTTCAATAACGAGATTTCCTCCTGAAAGCAAAGCCGCCCTTGTGCGTGTCCACTTGTCAAAAACAGCCGGAGCACCACGCTGAACAAATGAACCGCTCATAATGCATACAACCGCATCGTGAGTTTTTTTGATTTGCTCTATTTGATATTTGTGTCCGTTATGAAAAGGGTTATATTCACATATAATTGCCGCAGTTTTCATTGTTCTTTACCTTTCATTTTTGTTATATTAGTATTATAT
>CAZGZZ010000065.1:0-4189 GCA_964530315.1 uncultured Lachnospiraceae bacterium | reverse complement strand
TCAAAAACCACCTTTGGAAGTCATCAATGAATTTTAAATTTTGCATATTTCTCTGATTAAAAGTCTATTGAATAAGTGATGTTTTGACAAATATGAGAATTTCTTCGGATATAAAAAAACAGTGTTTTCCGTGTAGAAAACACTGTTGAGCGTGTTGATAAAGTTGAATGTTAAAAAACACATCTGCTTTTTCGGGCGACCCACAGGGTCACCCCTACGGCAAAAAAAGATACACTGTAGGGGCGATCCTGTGTGGTCGCTCGCCGATGAGATGTAAAACACTTTTTTGTTCTGTTAAAGTTTTATAAAGAATTCAAAATTTTCAATCTTCTTTTCGTTTAGCTGATATTTTTCCTCCAATTGAGGACCGCACGAACCCGAACCGATACCTGAATCCTTGTAATCTATTCTGATTATTGTCGTATTTTCTTTTTTCAGTTCATCGATATGCATAGCCTCCATAAGTCCCATTGCTCCGTAATGAGAAACATTAAACTCAAATGAAGTTTCGCTCAAAAATTCCAAACCGTCTCTCATTTTTAAAACTTTCGTTTCGATATGATTTCCGTGTTCCTGCGGAACAATATAATTCACATACTCATTGTCTGCAGAGCTTTCATAATATCCGACTTTTGTGTGATGCTTCATATCACAGTAATTTTCCCCGTCACCTCTTCCAAAATATGTAAATTTATCATTATCATAGAGTGTTCTTATCTCAAACCCGAGTCTCGGAAGCCATATGCAATCTTCACGGACATCGCCGCAAAGATTAACCTTTACCGTTCCGTCATCGTAGAAGCTGTATTCGGTTTTGTATCTGAAAAATGCCATTCTGGAAATAGCCGAAAGTGCACCTCTCACCGTGATGACATTATCCTTACAAGTGCAGGAATAGCATTTATCAAACATTCTGTCAAATCCCTCTGCTTCCCAACATTTTGTTGCTTTATACCATTTATTTTTTACAATTCTTTCATTATCTGTCGGTGCTCTCATAACAGTAAGTCTTACTCGGTCCTCCAAAAGCTCTTTTCCATTTCTGACCATACTTGTTATCGCCCCGTAGTGCTTTGAAAGTTTATATGTAAATCCGTTACCGCTTATAACAAAATCATCCGCTGTTTCATCTATATGTGCTTTAGTACCCACTTTGATATCAGGCGTACATTCAGCAGACATTTCAAGCTGTGTTGCCGCAACCTCATATCCAAATTTATCATACAGATAACAGTTTACAAACGCACCAAGCTTGCAGGATTTAACGCCTGTGTATTCAACAAATGCAAATTCTTTCGGTTCTGCATCGAGAGTCATTGTTTTCATTTCGATAATTTCCCCGTCACAAACACACTCGTATTTAAAAGTATATTCGTTAAGATTTGTAAAATCATAAAGATTTGTAACCTTTATTCTTTCCCCGTCCAATTCGCACTTCATATACTGATATGCGGCTTTTGCATTAAGAGAGCCTGCCTTAAAGCTTCTGTCATGGAAAACAAGACCGTCTGCACAGAAATTGCCATCGTGGGTCATTTCATTAAAATCTCCGCCGTATTTCGGAACGCCGTCAACCAAAACCGTGTGATCTGCCCATTCCCATATACATCCGCCTATTACATTCGGATATTTGTAAATTGCTTCCCAATAATCATAAACATCTCCCGGTCCGTTACCCATTGCATGAGCATATTCGCAAAGGAAATAGGGAAGCTTGTTTTCCGGATTTTCGGCATATCTTATAATTCCCGCAACATCGTGATACATCACGGAGAACATATCGGGTCTGTCTCTAAACTCCGGATGATTTTCACTGGATCTTGATGCATCTTCACAATGAACAAGTCTTCTCTTATCCACTTTTTTCAAATATTTTATCATTTCATAATGATTTTCGCAATGTCCGCTTTCATTGCCTGTTGACCATGAGAAAATACAGGTATGGTTTTTGTCACGGTTATATGCTCTTTCCATTCTTTCCATATAAGCATCAAGCCATTCTGCGGAATTTCCTATCCATTCTTCCGGAAATTCGACCATATCGTATCCACCAACATTAGGCTTTCTGTTTACAAATCCGTGTGTTTCGAGATCGGTTTCAAGCATAACATAAAATCCCATTTCATCACACATATTCAAAAACTTCGGTGTTGGTGGATAGTGAGATGTTCTTATTGTGTTGATGTTGAGCTTTTTCATCTGCTTCAAATCATACATCAATTCCTCATCGGTCATACACCAACCGTTTTTCGGATGTGTATCATGATGATTTACACCCTTTAATTTAACCGGTACGCCATTCACCAAAAATGCACTTTCTTCATTCAATCCGTATTCGACAAATCCTATTTTTTGAGCTATAATCTCTCCGCAATATTCAAATACAACCTTATAAAGATACGGTTTCTCCGCATTCCACATAACAGGCTTTTCAACAGTAAACTCGGCGTGATTATTTGCCTCACAGCTCTGGAGTATTTCATCATTATCATAAAGCGATACTTTTGCCGAACCGTCAAAATCAATTTTAATTTTATTTGCTTCGGTCAAAATGTTGATATCACGAATATGTCCCTTTGGGCGTGATAAAACATAGACATCACGGAAAATTCCATTAAATCTGAAAAAATCCTGATCTTCAAGATAACTTCCCGAACACCATTTTCTGACCTTTGCAAGAATTTTGTTTTGACCTTTCACAACATAATCACTTATATCAAATTCAGCCTGAAGATGACTTCCCTGGCTGTAGCCGACATATTTATCGTTAATATACAGCTGTATGTTTGAAGAAACTCCCTCAAACACAATATAATTGCACTTGTCGGTATCTTTGATTTCAAATTCTCTCATATATATTCCCATCGGATTTTCTACAGGAGTATATGGTGGATCTATCGGATACGGGTAGTTCAAGTTTGTATAATTGGGATGTTCGTACCCGTACAATTGCCAACAGGATGGAACGGGAATTTTATCCCAGTTTTCAATATTTTCTTCTTCTTTAAAATCAGCATCGTAGTATTTGAAATCCCACTCGCCGTTTAGCAGCATATATCCGTCATCATTTTCTGGTATGTAGTATGAACGCTGCGGCATACGGTTTTCACTGATATGCTTCAAGTCTTCATAAAATCTCATTTTCAATCTCCTCCGAATAAAAATATTTTGCAATTTTAAAATTTTTGTTGATTTTAAAATCATATAGTGCTACAATGATTATATTATGAATTACTGTATTAGTAAATAGAATATATTGCAAAAATATATGAATATCTTGCACAGGTGATTGAAATGAATAAACTTGAAATAAATATTTTACCGCAAAGTTTTGAAACTCTGCCAATAAATCTGCACACATTCTGCACAGAATACAAACAGGATTACTTAAACGCCCCCTACGGGCGTGCTTTTTATCAAATTCTGTTCGTTGTCGGCGGCGAGGGAATTGTAAGCTGTCGTGGACAGGTTTTTAACTTAAAAAAAGGCTGTGCTTTTTATACTTCTCCGAACATTCCGATAACATACCACAGTACAAACTCTCTTTACACCGCTTTTTTAACCGTAACGGGAGAGGGCGTTCGGGCATTGGAGAAATATTATGAATGTGACGGATTTTTGTTCCGTCAATCTGTTAAAACCGAAAATTTTCTTTCCGTTTTAAATAATATATCGGAAGAATTTCACTCACATAGAAGAAATGCGGTTCTATCTTCCCTTTCATACTCCTTTTTTGTTGATTTTTTTGAAAATGTGAAGTATGAATATAATATAATAAGAGAGGTAGCTTCCTATATAGAGAAAAATTTTGCAAAGAAAATCACACTTGAAAAATTGTCTGCAAAATTCGGTATTTCCATATCAAAACTCTCTCACAATTTCAAAAAAGAATATAATCATACAATTTTTGAATATATTCTCGATTTAAGACTAAACTATGCCCGAACCCTCATAACCTTTGATAAGGAATGTCGCATAAAGGATGCTTCCCTTGCCTGCGGATTTGAAGATACAAGCTATTTTTGCAAAGCATATAAAAATAAATTCGGATGTACTCCATCAGAAGATAAAAATAAAAATCCCGTCATTTGATAGTCATTGATAAAACAGCAACTTATCAACAGACTGTCAAACAGGATTGCAAACAAAAACATCATATCACTTTTTGAAGTGATATGATGTTTTTTGT
>CAZGZZ010000064.1:0-4719 GCA_964530315.1 uncultured Lachnospiraceae bacterium | reverse complement strand
GTCGTATCTGAAATCGAAGGCTAATTATTGCTAAATAATAAATTAATGCGGTTTCCGTTTGGAAACCGCATTTTTTTGATTATAAATTCATATCAAGCTGTTTTATGGAATTTTTCAGCGTTTTTGCACTGTTTTTAAGCCCGCTTAATTCCTCGTTGCTAAACGGTACCTCGAAAATTCTTTCAATTCCGAGTCCTCCGATCTTTGTCGGAACAGAGAGTGCAACATCGAAAATTCCGTATTGCCCGTCAAATATGCTTGAAACGGTTAAAATTGAGTTTTCGTCTCCGGCAATACATTCAACAATTCTCTCAACCGCAATTGCTATTGCATAATAGGTTGCTCCTTTTTTCTCAATTATTTCGTATGCTGAATTTTTTACTTCACAATGCATTTTTTTTAGATCTTCAAGGGAACATTTTCCAGTAAATTTGGAAAATTCATTCATAGACATTCCGCCGATATTTGTTATGCTCCAAGCTGCAACTTCACTGTCACCGTGTTCTCCAATAATATATGTGTGACAGTTTCTTGCATCAATTCCCGTTTTTTTGCTGACAAGATATTTCAGCCTTGCCGTATCCAAAACAGTTCCAGAACCCAAAACCTGATTTTTGGGAAGTCCCGATATTTTATAGGTTATATATGTCAAAATATCGACAGGATTTGTAACCATAAGAATTATTATGTCACTCGGTGCATATTTCATTATATTTTCGGTTATATTTTTTGTAATTAACGCATTTTTTTTCAATAGGTCAAGCCTTGTTTCGCCCGGCGATTGATTTGCACCTGCCGTTATAACGACTATATCCGCATCGGAACAGTCGGAATAATCTCCGGCATAAACATTTACAGGCTTTTTTAAAGCCGCACCGTGCGCAATATCAAGAGCATCTCCCTCTGATTTGTTGCGATTTATATCTATTATGACAATATCCGAAAAAAGCCCGCCAAGCATTATTGTGTAGGCGGTTGTTGACCCGACAAATCCTGTACCTATAATAACTATTTTTCCTCTGAACAATAAAAAAACCTCCGTTCCGATTTACTGTTGATATTGTTTCCGTATTTTATGATTTTATCTCTGTCATAAAGTGGAAAAAAAGCCTTGTTTTTTCAGCAATGCGGCGATTATTGAAATAAGTAAAAATAATCAAGAAATATCATAAATTTTCATTCATTAGATTGTCGATTGGTTATATAAAATATATATAAGTGGTAGTATGTCCTGTTAAAGGATCAATTACAGCATATTTACCTATCGGAAAGGAATATTACGGATGAATATAATTTTGAACGGAGAATGGACGCTTTATATCAATAACGAAGAGCATAAAATAAATATACCGTCCGCATTGCAGTCATTGTCAGAATTAGGTGAAAAATTTAAAAGTGATACAGTGCCTAATTCTTTCTTGGGAAAGGCTTTGCTGACAAAGATATTTAAACTTGAAAACCCAGAAAAAATCAGTACTGTTACATTTAACGGTATTATGCCTTACGGAAGGGTTTATATAAACGGTGTTCAAGCGGGCGTCGCACGGTATTGCCAGACAGCATTTACATTTGATGTCGGACAATATTTAAAAGTGGGAGAAAATACAATAAGTGTCGAAATAGAAGAAAAAAATCTTGAACTTATCGGTGGAATGAGATTTGACCTTCTTAATTGGTCGGGTATTTTTGATGATGTTTATTTCAGCACAAAAGAAATCGAGATAAATGAAACCGAAATGGAATATTTCCCCAAAAATTCAAAAGCTGTTATCAGTGCGTATATATCCGAAAATAATATATCGGCAAATCTTTGTATATATTCAAAAGATGAATATCTGATTGCACAAACTGCGGTTTCCTCCGACAATCATATTTCCTTTGAGATTGACACATCAAAGCTTGATGAATGGAGTACTTTTAACCCTGTACTCTATACTGTTAAAATAAAAGCAGGTGAGGATGAGATTGAATTTACCACGGGCTTCAGAGATTTTCGATGTAAGGATGACAGGCTTTTGTTAAACGGCGTGCCTTTTTATGCATTCACCGACAAATGCGGAACTTGAAGTTTGCGATGAGCTTGGTGTTGCGGTGAGTGTTGAAATTCCAATTTTATCGAATTTTAACAGGATAAGCGATACTGAAGTAGGATTGGAAATATTGACATCGTACATAAAACAGACAAGAACACATCCCTGTATTGTCGATTATTGTTTGGGAAATGAGGGTGTTCAGCTTTTGGTTAAGAGTTATTCTTTCGTCAATTGAAACATACGGCAGAGAAATAAGAAAGCCGACGGCGGACGAGTTTCCGAAAACAACAATTCTTGCTTACGGTTCGTCGATAACTCACGGAACAGCCGCAATGACAGCACCGCTTACTTATATTTCAACAGCGGCACGACTGCTAAATTTTCAGGTTATGAATAAGGGACTTGGCGGAGCTTGTTTTAATGAAAAAGAGGTTGCAGACTATTTTGCGGAAAATATGCGGTACGAGTTTATGGTATATGAATGTGCGACGAATATGATAGATGACTATTCAATGGATGAAATTGAAAAAAGATGTACATATTTCTTAAAGAAAATGTTTGAGAAAAATCCGGATAAAAAGATTTTTCTGCTGACACCGCCTATTCCAAGAGTAAAGTATGATAATAAAAAGTTTTATGAAGAAATTATTAAAACCGTGGAGAAAATTTATCAAAATGTCGGAAATGACAATTGTATTTTCATCCGTCCGGAGGAATTTGAGGATAAAACCGCATATGTCACAACCGATATTATTCACCCGTCAACAGAGGGACATATGATGATGGAATATAGCTTGTCAAAAATAATCGAAAAATATTTATAATTTTTGAAAAAAATTAAAAATATTTACAAAAAACACTTGCTTTTTTGGTTTTAATGTGATAGAATAATACAGTATTATGTTATTAAATTGTATGGAGGTGGATGTTATGCCAAACATTAAGTCTGCAAAAAAGCGTGTTAAAGTTATTGCTAAGAAGACTTTGATTAACCAAATGCATAAGACAGCTTTGAAAACAGCTGTTAAGAAGTTTGAAGTTGCTGCAGAAGCAGGAAACAAGGCTGAAATCAATGCATTGTTTAATGATGCTGTTAAGAAGCTTGACCAGGGCGTTAGTCAGGGAATTCTTCATAAGAACACAGCTGCAAGAAAGAAATCACAGCTTGCTCTTAAGCTTGCCAAAGTGAACGGTTGATTATTAAAGTGAGGATGGCACTCAAGCGTTGAGCTTGGGTGCTGTTTTTTATATCTACAGAAATTTTAAGGAGAAGAAAAATGAAAAGTATGAAAGAAAAAATGCACACCGGAGATATTTATTTTCCGGGTGATGAGGAAATTATGAGGGAGCAGTTGAAATGCCTGGACAGATTGTATGATTTTAACAATACTCGTCCGTCCGAAATGGAAAAAAGAGAAAAACTTTTGAAGGAAATGTTTGCGGAAATCGGAGAGGATTGTTACATAGAACCGCCGCTTCACGCAAATTTCGGTGGAAAACATATTCATTTCGGAAAAAATATCTATTGTAATTTCGGACTCACAATGGTTGATGATACTCATATTTATGTGGGAGACTATACTATGTTCGGACCAAATGTTATAGTAGCAACCGCAGGACATCCAATATTGCCGGAACTTCGGGAAAAGAGCTATCAATATAATATGTCAGTACATATAGGAAAAAATTGCTGGATTGGTGCAGGTACAATTATTCTTCCGGGAATAACAATAGGCGATAATGTTGTTGTCGGAGCCGGAAGTGTTGTAACCAAGGATTTGCCGGATAATGTGATAGCTGTTGGAAACCCGTGCAGAATTCTTCGTGAGGTAAGCGAGCGGGACAGAAAATATTATTATAAAGACAGAAAAATAGATGATGCTATATGGGAAGAAGCAAAAAAACTTTGATAAGAAGTTTTAATATTAATATATTTTTTTGGTGAAACAGTAGTGACAAGATTATGTATGCACCCCAATCGTTTAACGATTGGGGTGCGATTTGTATCAGTTTTTTTTGTTGCCTGTGAAAAATTTTTTCTTTTCGCATAATTTCGATTGCAGTTTATCCAATGCTTCACCGAAGCGTTGGAAATGAACGATTTCTCTCTGTCTTAAAAATTTTATTACTTCGTTGACATCAGGGTCGTCGGACAGACGAAGAATGTTGTCATATACGGCTCTTGCTTTTTGCTCTGCCGCCAAATCTTCATAGAGATTTGTGAGCGGATCACCTGTTACAGCGATTGACGCAGCACTGAATGGAGAGCCTTGAGAGCTTTGAGGAAAAACGCTTGCACCGTTGTCAGCATAGTATTCGGCACTCTTCATATTGAGCCATTCTTTTGGTGCGGCACCGTTTGAAAGTTGTTGAACAAGAGTTCCGACCATTTCGAGATGACCGAGTTCTTCGGTGCCTATATCGGTAAGCAAGCCTTTAGTAACATCATCAGGCATCATATATCTTTGGGAAAGATATCTCAAAGAAGCTCCAAGTTCACCGTTTGGACCTCCATATACCAAAAGTTTAACAAATAAAAGTAAGTAATGAGGAATATAATATACAAGAATATTGATTTTTGAGAAAATTTATGTTATAATAGTCGCATAAATGAGTAACGGAGGAACGAGAATGTACAAATTTAACAACGAAAAAAGGGAAATAACCATTGACAAATACAACACGC
>CAZGZZ010000063.1:0-5292 GCA_964530315.1 uncultured Lachnospiraceae bacterium | reverse complement strand
TAAGTAAAAATTCGACATATCAACCTTGTTCCAATTTGGAACAAGGTTGATATTAAATATTGTGCATAATGATATTTTGATGTAATTATGTTGAAAAAAACGGAAATTTATGTTATAATGTAGATATCCAAAGATTATTGCCGGAGGGTTCATATGAAGACTAAAAAGATTAAGGTGATTGTTTTTGTTTTGATTGCGGTTTTCTGCACCGTGTTGGGCGTGCGTGTTGCCGAAAAGGAAAAGCAGTATAAAAGCTTTTTCGTTGAACGAAATAACGCAGGTGCGGTTATTGCACCGACAATGGAAACGCAGGACGAAGAAAAAGAGGAAGAAATAATGGTCAATATCAATACCGACAAGGAGTATGAGCTAATGCTTCTTGAGGGTATAGGTGAAAAGACCGCAGAAAAGATTATCGAATACAGAAAAGAAAACGGTGATTTTGAAGTTATTGAAGATTTGATGAAGGTCAACGGTATTGGCAAAAAGAAATTTGAGAAAATGAAAGACCACATTTGTGTGGAGTAAGGAGAATGATATGACATATTTGGCAAATCCCGAAAGATATAAAAAGGACATATACAACAAATGCGGAGAAAGCGGTTTGAAGCTTCCGGCGGTTTCGCTCGGATTATGGCACAATTTCGGTGATAATTCATCCTATGAAAATATGGTTGATATGTGCAAAAAAGCGTTTGACAGCGGAATTACACATTTTGATATTGCAAATAATTACGGACCGCAAAACGGCAGTGCGGAGAGAAATTTCGGATTGATTTTAAAAAGAGAGATGGGTGCGTACCGTGACGAAATGGTTATTTCCACAAAAGCAGGCTACACAATGTGGGACGGACCTTACGGAGACCACGGAAGCAGAAAATATCTTCTTGCAAGCCTTGACCAAAGCCTGGCTCGGCTCGGACTTGATTATGTCGATATTTTCTATCATCATTGTATGGATAAGGACACACCTCTTGAGGAAACAATGTCCGCACTCGATATGGCGGTAAAAAGCGGAAAGGCGTTATATGCCGGACTTTCAAATTATGACGGCGAAACAATGGAAAAAGCTTCGGAAATACTTCGCCGAATGGGTTGCCCGTTTGTTATCAATCAAAACAGATATTCGATTTTTGACAGAGGAATAGAGGAAAATGGATTAAAAGCGGCGGCAGGGAAAGAAAAAAAGGGACTTATTATATACAGTCCGCTTGCACAGGGACTTTTGACAAACAGATATCTTTGCGGAATTCCGTCCGACAGCAGAATGAAAACCGACGGAAGATTTTTGAATGAAAAGAAGCTCACACCCGAAATTCTGGAAAAAATCAAAAAGCTTAACGATTTGGCACTGCAAAGAGGACAAAGCCTGGCACAGATGGCTCTTGCGTGGGTTTATCGCAATGATGAGGTTACGAGTGTTCTGATAGGCGCTTCAAAAGCGGAGCAGATTGTCGATAATTTGAAAATGACGGAAAACACATATTTTTCCGATGAGGAGCTAAAAATGATTGACGAAATTGTCGGAATAAAGAACTGAATATGAAGAAATTTATGAAAAATATCACATCGTAAATATCGATGTGATATTTTTTTGAAAAAGGGTTGACAATACAAGAAAAATCTGTTAGAATATAGATGTTGTAAAGGTTGTGAACTTTACAAGAATGGCGGTGAATATATGAGTAAGGACTTGTCAATAAGCGTTTTGATGGATTTTTACGGCGAATTGCTTACCGACAAACAAAGAGATGCCTTGGATCTTTATTATGACAGAGATTATTCTTTGGCGGAAATTGCACAGGATATGGATATTTCAAGGCAGGGTGTGAGAGATTTCATCAAACGGGGAGAAAAACAGCTCGGTGAATTTGAAGAAAAGCTTGAAATGGTGAAAAAGTACAATAAAATAGAAGCAAATCTCAAAAAAGCTGAAAAACTTGTTTCGGAAATGAAGTCGGACACCTTTTTGAAAAATAAAGAAAATGTACTTGATATAATACAAAAAATAAGAAATGATTTGTAAAAATCAATACAGGCGGTGAAAGATTGTATGGCATTTGAAAATCTCGGCGATAAGCTGTCCGGAGTATTCAAAAAGCTTCGTCAGAAAGGAAAGCTGACGGAAAAGGATATTAAGGAAGCGATGCGTGAAGTTAAGCTTGCATTATTGGAAGCGGATGTCAATTTTAAGGTTGTAAAAAATTTTATAAGCAGAGTTTCCGAAAAGGCTGTCGGTGTTGAAATACTTGAATCGCTGACGCCGGCACAGCAGTTGATAAAGGTTGTGCGTGATGAGCTGATTGAGCTTATGGGAAATGAAAACGAGAGGCTGGAATATGCGAAAAATCCTCCGTCGGTATTTATGCTGTGCGGATTGCAGGGCGCGGGAAAAACAACCGCTTGTGCCAAGCTTGCTCTTAACATAAGAAAAACAATGGGAAAAAGACCGTTAATGGCTGCGTGTGATGTTCAACGGCCTGCGGCGATAAAACAGCTTCAGGTTTTGGGATCGCAGATAGACATTCCCGTTTTTACGATTGAGGGAGAAAAAGACCCGGTAAAGATTGCAAAAGCGGCTGTCGAACACGCTAAAATTCACGGAAATGACCCTGTTTTGATAGATACCGCCGGACGACTTCATATTGATGAGGTTTTGATGGAGGAGCTTGTCGAAATCAAAGAGCAAACAACTCCCGATGAAATATTGCTTGTTATCGATGCGATGATTGGTCAGGATGCAGTTAATGTGGCAGAGCATTTTAATTCACAGCTTGAAGTCACGGGCGTTATTCTTTCAAAGCTTGACGGTGACACAAGAGGCGGTGCGGCACTTTCTGTTAAAGAGGTTACAGGAAAACCGATAAAATTTGCGTCTGTGGGAGAAAAGCTTTCAGACCTTGAACCCTTCCATCCCGACAGAATGGCAAGCAGAATTCTTGGAATGGGCGATGTTATGACGCTCATAGACAAGGCGCAGGATGCTTTTGATGAAAAAGAGGCAAAGGCACTTGAAGACAAAATAAGAAAACAAACATTTGATTTGGAAGATTTTATGGCACAGCTTCAGCAGATTAAAAAGCTCGGCTCAATAACACAGATAATGGGAATGATACCCGGTGTTGACAAAAAGATGCTTGATTCTGTTGACGAACAAGGTTCGGAAAAGAAGCTTGTGAGAATTGAAGCGATTATAAAATCTATGACACCTCAGGAAAGACAAAAACCTCAAATTATCGGTGCAAGCCGAAAGGTGAGGATTGCAAAGGGAAGCGGAACAAGAGTTCAGGATGTTAATGAGTTGTTGAAACAGTTCGACCAAATGAAACAGATGATGAAACAGTTCTCAAATCCCAAACAGCAGAAAATGCTGAAGAGAATACAGAAGATGTCAGGAAAATTTATGTAAAAACCGAGAGGTGAATGAATATGAAAAGAAAGTTTGTAGTGCTGATTACAGCGGCGGTAATGTTGATGTCCGTGTTTGGTGTTTATGCCGAGGAAGCTGATGAGAAAAATAAAAACGGTTGGATTTGCGAGATTATCTCGACCGAATCACAGGTTGAATCACCCTTATATTCATTTGGGATGTATTCGCAGGAGGAAATGATTCCGATTGAAGAGTACCTTGCACAGGCGTTTGCACAGCATACCGAAATTGTTGATATTTCTTCATACAATATAACAATGGGCGAGCTTTCGGTTATTCTTTCAAAGCATTATGAATATATGGTTGTTTCGGGAAAATTGAGTGTCGGTTTGAAAATTGACAGTCCCGATGCAACAAATCCGATTGTGACGGTTATTCAACCGTATTATATAAATTCTTCGGCAAGCGATGATGAAGCAGGCAGGAAATTTATTTCCGACAGTGTTGCGGCTTATGCCGATTGGGCAAAGAAAAAAACAAATGATAAGCTTGAACAGTTGCTTCTTGTTCACGATAAGATTATAGCAGATGTGACTTATGACCACAGTTATGCGACAAATTCGTTTTCTGCATACGGATTGTTTAAGAATAAAACGGCTGTTTGCCAAGGATATGCGGAGGCTATGTATCTTATAGCAGAGAAGCTCGGTATAGATGCGGAATTTTGCAGTTATTCGATAAAGAAGAGCAATACATCCTTCGAGGGACATATTTGGAATTATGTTAAACTTAACGGTCGGTGGTATCAGCTTGATGCAACCTGGGACGATCCCGATTCCGAAACTTCTCAAACTGCGGCAATTCATAAATATTTTTTGACAACCGATGATGTTATTGAAGTAGGTCATTATAAAAAAGAAACTTGGCTGACATCATTTGAACAAAAGCCGAATTGCAATGATACAAAGTATCAGAGAAACCACTTTTTCAATATTGCACATAAATGCAGTATATCATATGATAAAGGTATTTTTACCGCAACGCTTGATGTTCAAGAACCGTATAACACGATGATTTTCAGAACATACGGAGGACTTTATACGGGTCCGATAATTAATTCCGTGATTTATCTGTCGGACGATGCATATGTTTTATATCAATATTTTCTTGATGAGATAAGCAATTATGATGTATTTATGACAGAAAAAAGCAATGCTATGGTAAAGTTCGCAAAGCTCTATGAAAAAAACAGCGATGAGGGATACGGACAATATTCTATGAGTGGGGTCGAAATTCCAAAAAGCGATTTTTCGCAAAACGGAAATTTTGAAATTTATATGTGGGATTTGGACACACAGACACCGTTGGCAAGCAAAATACAATTTACTCGATAGTCAGGATTATTTTATAATCTTTTCTATATATAAACAAAAGAATTTATGGAGGTGAATTTTAATGTCAGTTAAAATCAGATTAAGAAGAATGGGTGCTAAAAAAGCTCCTTTTTACAGAGTTGTCGTAGCAGATTCAAGATATCCGAGAGACGGTAGATTTATCGAAGAAATCGGAACATACAATCCGTTGACAGACCCTGCAACAGTTAATATCGATGCCGAGTTGGCTAAAAAGTGGATTGGTAACGGTGCACAGCCTACCGATACAGTTAAGGCTCTTTTGAAGAAACAGGGTATTCTATAAGGAGTATTTGCTATGAACAAAGTATTGGAAGATATCGCCAAAGCTCTCGTTGAGCATCCCGATGATGTAACCGTTACAACGGTTGAAAAGGATGATTCAATTGTTTTGGAGCTTCGTGTGAACAAAGACGATATGGGCAAGGTAATCGGAAAGCAAGGCAGAATTGCAAAAGCAATCCGAACTGTTGTCAAAGCTTGCGCTAACCGTGAGGATAAGCGTGTAGT
>CAZGZZ010000062.1:0-5966 GCA_964530315.1 uncultured Lachnospiraceae bacterium | reverse complement strand
TGCAACAGCGTATGTTGTTAAGGTAAATAAGCCTGTGTCGATTTTGTAAATTTTTGATGTGTGTATTGACATAGTATGTTCGTTTGGAATATAATGTAGTAAAGTCCTTGTTGCAAAACGCCGAAATTTTGAAAACTGCAAGCGAAATCTTGACTTTTCGGCGGTTTGATAGTATAATATATGTGTAGTATAAGTTTAAGGATTTATACACAAACTATTAAAGGAGGCGAGCTTAAATGGCTACTTCAAGTATTTTTACAAATGTAAAAATAACAGACAGAGAAAGTGCTGAAATGTTTATATCGGCCTTGGAAAAAGCGAGCGAAGCTCCCAAAAGAGTGCCTACAACAAAAGTTAGTGCGCCTCTTAGGGATAAAGAAGCTATTAGAGCTTTGTTTGCAAAAAGGCTGGGTAACAAATGAGTGATTTTCAAGTTATAAACATTTTGGATATGATTGAGTCTGTTGGAGAGGATGCGACAAAATCCATCCTCTCTGATTTTTCTTGCAAGAAAAATCCTGAAATTGAGAAATTCGTAAAGAACAATGCGGTAGATTTTGCAAAGAAAAAGATGTCTATTACCTATCTCGTTACAGATGATACGGAAACAATACGGGCAATTTTTACTTTAACCCATAAAGCTATTGAATTGACAAACGAAAACCTATCAAATACAATGAGAAAACGCCTCAAACGCCATTCAAAGCTTGATGAAGGAACGGATAGTTTTAATGTTTCCGCATTTTTGATAGCTCAATTCGGAAAAAGCGACGCATATTCCACAGAGGAAAATATAAGCGGCGATGCTTTAATGGATTTCACATTTGAGGTTTTGACTGCTGTTCAGCGCGATATAGGCGGCGGTTTGGTATATCTTGAATGTGAAGAAAAGGAAAAACTGTTGAATTTCTATTCTTCGGAGCCAAACCAATTCTTTAAATTCGGAGAAAGATATTCCGATGAAGATAATGTGAAATACATACAGTTATTCAGGTTTATATAAAAAAGATATGGTGTATCTCAGCCGTATAAATGAGAAAGTTATACAGCAAAGAGTGGTTGAACGTATATGTTCGGTCACTCTTTTTTCTTTTCGGAGGTGATGTGAATTGTACTACCTACTGACTACACTGATTCTTGCCGTCGGGATATATTCCCTTGTCGGAAATTATATAACCTTTCCCACAACGCAGACAGATAAGGCAATGTCGGGATTTAAGCGCAAGCAAAGCATAGGCGAAAGATTTTATACATCGGTAACATATCCGCTGACAAAAATAATATCAAAATTTATCCGTATGGAGGGCTATCAAAAAAGAAAGCTTGAAAAAGATTTACAGCGAGCCGGAATTAACTTAACCCCTGCCGAATACTACGCAAAAGCGTATGTGACGGCAGGGATTGTTATTTTATCGTCGTTTTTGTTTATTCCCCTCGGGTTGCCGATGATTACAATGTGCGTAATGCTTCTCGGCATAATGCTTTTCTTTAAGGAACGGCAGAGCGTGAAAGAAAAGCTGAATAAAATTAACGGAAAAATTCTTGACGAGTTGCCGAGATTTGTCAAGACATATAACAATTCCTTAAAAAGCAGTAAGGATATTTTGAAATTTATGGAACGCTACAGAAAAATTGCGGGAGATGATTTTAAATATGACCTTGATATTTTAATTACCGACTTAAAAACAGGCAATACCGAGGAGGCTTTGCAACGCTTTGAAGAGCGGGTAAATATTCCGCAGTTATCAACATTTATCAGCGGTGTTATCGGTACAAGCAAGGGTATTGATCAGGAAACATTCTTTTATACCTATATCCGATTTTTATTGATTTGAAAAACGGATTGGGAATTTTTAATTAAAAACGGAAAGGAGATTTTCAGTATGAAGAAAGTATTTGTGAGAGGTAAATTGTTTATTGACGGAGTGAAAACAAAATTAACTGCGGTAAAAAGCGGTGAGGGATATTTGGATGTGCTGATAAAAATTCTTATCACCGTAATTATCGGTGCGGCGCTTCTTGCCCTTATGCGTGTCGCTATCCCCGAACTGTTTAACGACATTATCAACAAAATCAAATCCGTATTCACGATTTAAAAAATGCGAAAGCCTAACCTTGTTCCAAATCGGAACAAGGTTAGCAAAGGAGGCAAGGTTAATGGCAGAAAAACAATACGACATAGGTTTTGGTTGTTTAGGAAACGGAACTACCGTTTGGAACAGGCTTGTGTGCGGTGACTGCGGAACAAAATACCGTCGTACAATGTGGGTAAGGCGTGACAAACAAAAGGAATATGTGTGGAGATGTATGAACAGACTTGAACACGGCAAGAAAAAGTGTAAACATTCACCGGGCATTAAAGAAGAATTCCTTATCTCTGCCGTAACCGATGCCGCAAATTCTATGATAACCGATGCTACATATGCAAAAGAGTTGATAAAAGGCTCAATCGCAGAGGTTATGGATGATAATGTTCAGAATAAGCTAAACGAAAATGTGCTAAACAAACAATTGCAGCATTGATAAAATTTGTTGAGAATTATTATAAAATTTTAGAAATACGAAAAAAATTCGAAAAAAGTATTGACAGAACAAAAATTGTGTGCTAAAATACACGATGTTAAATGCTATGAAGGGGAATAAGTCCCGAATTCAAGCCTTGAGAGAGTTGTTGGTTGCTGCGAAACAACGGTTGAATCGGTGTACGAGCTCGCCCCCGAGCAGTCAGCTGAAAGCAAAAGCAAGTAGGTGAGACCGTTTTCTCAGCGTTATTTGAGAAGGCATTGCTTGATGCCGTTAAGTGGGTGTAACAGCCAATAAGAGTGGTACCGCGGAAGAAGAATACCTTTCGTCTCTTGCTTTTTTTGCAAGAGGCGTTTTTTGTTTTCACGCATTATCCCCAAATCAAGCATAAATAACATTTTTGAAGGGATTGATTATTTATGAAAATCGCATTTTCAACACTGGGATGTCCAAACTACGATTGGACAGATATCTACACAATGGCAAAGGATCTGGGATTCGACGGAATTGAAATCAGGGAAATTCAGAGCGAATTTAAAAGATCACCGTTTTCGACGGAAAACTGTGCAAGGACAGCCGAAAAACTGAACAAAATAAAAATTGAAGTTCCTTGTCTTTCAACAGGATGTGTTATTTCCGAAACAGACAATTCGGAGGAAAATATTGCCGAAATAACCGAATATATTAAGGTTGCCTCAACATTGGGTGCAAGCTATATAAGAATTTTGGCAGACAGAAACCCGGGACCCGAAAAGGAAGTTGATGATGATACTGTAATTGCGGAAATCAAGAAGCTTATTCCTGCCGCAAGAGAAAACAACATAATTCTTCTTATCGAAACAAACGGCGTTTATGCCGATACAAAAAGACTCAAAAAGCTTTTGGATGCTGTTGATGACAACAGTGTTGCAGCTTTGTGGGATACTCACCATCCTTACAGATTTTTCGGCGAAACACCCGAAGAAACGGTTGGAAATATAGGCGAATACATAAAATATACGCATTTCAAGGATTCGGTTATAAGTGACGGGTGTGTTCAATATAAAATGATGGGTGAGGGCGATATTCCCGTAAAGGAAATAATCGAGGCACTTAAAAAAATTAATTATAACGGCTATATGACATTGGAATGGGTTAAAAAATGGGCACCCGACTTGTCGGATGCTGGTATTGTTTTCCCTCATTATGCCGAATTTATGAAAAAATACAAAAGAATTCATAAGCATCCGCTCCAGGACAACAACACAAAAACAGGAAAGTATATTTGGCCGAAAGAAAGACTTATCGATTATACATTCCCAGATGTATTGGACAGAGTTTGTGATGAATTCCCAGAACAGTATGCGTTCAGATATACTGAATTGGACTACACAAGAACATATCCGCAGTTCAGAGAAGATGTTGACAATTTTGCAAGAGCTTTGCTTGCGATGGGAGTCAAAAAAGGAGACCACATTGCAATATGGGCAACAAATGTACCTGCTTGGTATATCACATTTTGGGCAACAACAAAAATCGGCTGTGTGCTTGTAACGGTAAATACGGCATATAAAATTCACGAGGCAGAATACCTTTTGAAGCAGTCCGATACACATACGCTTGTTATGGTTGACGGCTACAAGGATTCGGACTATATCGGAATTATCAAAGAGCTTTGTCCGGAACTTGAAACTTGCAAGCCGGGCGAATTGAACAGCGAAAAATTCCCGTTCTTGAAGAATATAATCACTGTTGAGAGCAAGCAAAACGGATGTTATTCATGGGATGAGGCTGTGGCTATGGCTGATAAGGTTCCTTATTCCGATGTTGAAAAAATCAGAAAAACAATAGATAAAAATGATGTTGCCAATATGCAATACACATCGGGAACAACAGGCTTCCCCAAAGGAGTTATGCTCACTCACTACAATGTTATTAACAACGGTAAGGCAATCGGTGACTGTATGGATTTGTCAACGGCTGACCGTATGATGATTCAAGTTCCGATGTTCCACTGCTTCGGAATGGTGCTTGCTATGACAGCATCTATTACACACGGTGTAACAATGTCGCCGATTACGGCATTTTCACCGAGAAAGGGTCTTCATTGCATAAACCAAGAAAAGATTACCTGCTTCCACGGCGTTCCGACTATGTTTATCGCAATGCTCGGACATGAGGATTTTGAAAAGACAGATTTCTCGCATATGAGAACGGGTATTATGGCAGGAAGTCCGTGTCCGATTAAAACAATGCAAGAGGTTATCGAAAAGATGCATATGCCCGAAATTTGCATAACATACGGACAGACAGAAGCATCTCCGGCAACAACAATGAGTAAGACAACCGACTCCATAGAAACAAGAGTTAATACCGTTGGAGCTCCGATTTTCGGCGTTGAATGTAAAATTGTTGATCCGGAAACAAATGAAGAGCTTCCCGATAATGTTGACGGAGAATTTGTTGCAAGAGGATATAATATAATGAAAGGTTATTATAAAATGCCCGAAGCAACGGCTGCGGCAATCGACTCGGAGGGTTGGCTTCATTCCGGAGACCTTGCAAGAAGAACACCGGAGGGTTACTTTAAAATAACAGGGAGAATAAAGGATATGATTATCCGTGGAGGAGAAAATATTTATCCTAAAGAAATCGAGGATTTCTTATATACTCATCCGAAAGTTAAAGATGTTCAGGTTATCGGCGTTCCCGATAAGGATTACGGCGAGGAAATTATGGCTTGTATCGTTTTGAAGGACGGCGAAACATCCGATGAAGCCGAAATCAAACAATTTGTTCTTGACCATATGGCAAAACATAAAGTTCCGAGATATGTCGATTTCGTTGACGGATTCCCGATGAATGCCGCAGGTAAAATTTTGAAATATAAAATGCGTGAAGCGGCAGTTGAAAAATTAAATCTTCAAAATGCAAGCAAAATTGTTACCGCATAACACAGTTTGGATCTTTTTATAAAAGTTAAAAGAATAAAAAAATCTTGGGGTTGTTGCCGTTTTATATATCCTGCATTTTCAAGCTCCCATATCGCCGTTCGGATAGCATCGATGCTTTCCTTGTTGATATGGGCAAGCCCCTTTAAGGTATAGTCCCAGCCATCCGGCAAAGATAACATTTGCGACAATAACCCTTTCGCTTTCAGCGATATGCCTTTGTTCTTGAAATCACGGTTTGACATTGTAACATAGTCTTGCGTTTTTGCCACTCTGAATACTGCCATAGTGAAATACCTCCTTTCCGCGCATAAAAAAGAGCCTTGCGATAAGGCATTAGCGTTCATAATCAATATTGCGTTTTGGTGTTTGTCTGCCTTGCTTTCGGAGTGCTGAATTGACTGTCCAATATCGTCAAGCAATTTATTTTCGCTTTAATCTCGGCAAGAATTTTGTTTTGTGCCTTGATTTCTCGGTTAATGTTTCCTCGCTCTGTGGTAATGCCTTTGCGTT
>CAZGZZ010000061.1:0-6162 GCA_964530315.1 uncultured Lachnospiraceae bacterium | reverse complement strand
TTCTGCCTATGGTTGCACAGGCAAAGGCAGGGGAATGGAGATATAAGGCAGAGCCATATGTTTATTCTTCAAACATTTTCGGACCTGAAAGCGATAGGTTCGGTCTTGCGAATGTGTCGTGGCTTTCGGGTACTGCGGCATGGATGTATATTGCGGTAACACAGTATATGCTCGGTATCAGAGCTAAATGGGACGGATTGGAAATCGATCCTTGTCTTTCGGATGAAATGCTTCCTGCAACCGTTACAAGAGAATTCAGAGGATGTAAATACACTATCACTATCACCAAAAATGAAAAAGTATTTATTCCTCATATCGATGGAAGAAAAGAATTTTCACAAACAATATAAAAAGATATTAATAAGTTTGATAATAAGCTACAGAGCTTTTCTGTGGCTTATTATTTTGCAAAATTTTCTGTGGTAATAAAATTTATTTGCGGATAATAGAATAAAACTGTCACGGAGGGTTGAAAATGGATAATTACAGGGTATTTTTATTTTTGGCAAATAAAGAGAAAAACATATCGGAAAAAGAAAAAGCTGTTTTAAAGAAAAAGGAAAGAAAATTTTTTTTGGAATATTTCGGCAAAAATAGGAGATGTGATGAATGAAGCGTGCGGCGGCATATATAAGAGTATCAACGGATGACCAGGTTGAATACAGTCCGTCAAGTCAGTTAAAAGCCCTAAAGATATATGCTGAAAAAAATGATATACAGCTTCTTGATAATTATATTTTTATCGATGAGGGATTAAGCGGTAAAACAACTAACAAAAGAGAAGCATTCAATAAGATGATAGCAACGGCAAAAACAAAACCTAAACCATTTGATGTGATTTTGGTTTGGAAGTACAGCAGATTTGCAAGAAATCGTGAGGACAGTGTTGTGTATAAATCGATGCTACGAAAACAGCTGAATATAGATGTCGTTTCTGTGAGTGAGGATGTCGGCAATGATAAAATGTCGATTATATTTGAAGCAATAATTGAGGCAATGGATGAATATTACAGCATTAATCTTGCAGAGGAGGTCAAAAGAGGAATGACAGAAAAGGCAAGGAGGGGAGAGGCTTTATCAATTCCACCGTTTGGTTATATGATGACTGACGGAAAATTTGAAATAGTTGAAAAAGAAGCAATAATTATTAAAAAGGTTTTCGCCGATTATATAGACGGCAAGGAAATTTTGAACATTGCAAGGGAGCTTAATGCTATTGGAGTCAAAACACACAGAGGGAATATAATTGAAAGCAGAACGGTAGAATATTGGCTAAATAATCCGGTATATGTCGGTAAAATAAGGTGGAATCCTGTTCGTGCAACATCAAGGAATTATGATGACGAAAATATTATTTTATCAAACGGAGAGCATAAGTCGATAATTAGCAATAAAATATGGAATAAAACACAGAAAAAATTAAAAAGCGACAAAGAACATTATACAAAGAATATGGTATCACACCGTGAAAAGCTGTCGCATTGGTGCGTTGGAATTGCAAGGTGCGGAATCTGTTCATCAACTCTTGCAAATACGGGAGGAAGTTTTGTGTGCGGAAAAAAATATAAAGGCTTATGTGACGGAAATGGGTCTGTTTCGGTAAAAAAAATGGAGAAAACGGTGGTTGATGCATTGAAAGATGTTTTTGGCAATGAAGATTTTCTTGTCGGAATTTTAACTGATAAAAAAACGGATAATGCGGAAAAAAATAAAATTGCAAGATATTTTATAAAGGAAATTATTAAAACGGGAGATGACGGAAAAACGCTGAATATTATTTTTTGGGAGTGATTTATATAAATTTTTACAATATGCACCTCCGTATTGTGTTATGATAATATTGGCGAGCTGTGGATTTGGATTTTTGATTTTAATGGGTCTTTGCAAAAATTTATTATAAGAAAACATTAATTATTTCCCTCCTTTTCCCATGGCCAGGGAGAATTAAGCCAATTGAAGCTGTCATTTTCGGCGGAAGCGTAAGGCGAAAGAGGTCCGAATTTTTCTTGGTATTCGTTTTTTAGTTCATTTGTCTTTGCAACCAATTCTTTGAAAAGTTTAAAGGCTTTTTTATCGTCGGGGTGAGTATCAAGATACAAAAGCATATCATATGCCGCAAAATTGTAGGATTGAAGATGACATAAAAGATTATTTCTGTCCATTACAAAGTACCTCCCGTTTGCTTGCATACCTTTGAATATTCATCGATGCTCAAATTAAGTTCGGGAAAGAGAGTGCCGTTTTCAAGACTTTCGCAAGCAGAATAAACTGTATCCATATATTGTATCGGGACATATGCATATCCCACACAGCCGCATCCGTTTACCGGACACGACTGATTTTGAATGTTTTCAGCCATAATATCGCTCCTTTTATATTATTACAGATATTATATCTGTCTTAACATAATATGCAATTACAAGTTCTTATGTCAACCTGAAGTTCTTGCATAAAAACTGATTTTTAATCATATATTGTAAAGAAGTAAAAATTAAGGGGTGAAAGCTTGAAAAAAATGGCATATCTTGTAACTGTATTTTTTATTCTTTGTATTGGAACAGTTTGTCTTGTGCTTGCCGATGATGCGGATGAATCAAATATTGAATTTTTGGGTGAATACGGCTGGGAGGTGACAGGTGAGTGCGTTGAGCGTGAAAAGGTAGAAATTCCCGGTAATTTTGATGAGGTATATGAAAATTATAATGCTTTGCAAAAGTTAGCAGGACTTGATATTTCGGATTATAAGGGGCAAAGTGCGATAAGGTGCACATACATTGTGACGAATTTTCCGAATTCGGACGAAAAAGAAATCCGTGCAAATGTACTGTCGGTAAAAGGACGGCAGATAGCCGGCGATGTCATGACAGTATCACTTGACGGATTTATGTATTCGTTAAATTATCTAAAAATCGGCAAATGATTATTTTAAATCATTAAGATTATAAGGTGTTGACTGATAAACAAAATAGTTAAGCCAATTTGTAAAGAGAAGATTTCCGGACGAACGCCAGCGAACAACAGGTGATTCGTTCGGATTGTCATTTTTATAATAATTTTGCGGTACCGAAATTTTCAAACCGGCATCCAAATCTCTTTTATATTCGGCATCGAGAGTAAAGGGGTCATATTCAGCGTGACCCATAACAAAAAATTGACGCTCGCTTTTTGCGGAAACAATGCAAACACCTGCTTCTTCGGAGGAAGCCAGAATCTTCAAATCCGAAATTTGCTCAATATCAGAACGCAAAACGGTTGTGTGGCGTGAATGAGGTATGAAAAATTCATCGTCAAAGCCACGAAGAAGCATCGATTTGGCATAATCGGCTTTGTGAGAAAAAACGCCGAAAAGCTTATCATCAAGCTGATATTTTTTTATTCCGTAATGATGATAAAGTGCTGCCTGTGCACCCCAGCAAATATGCATTGTGCTGTGAACATGAGTTCTGCTCCAATCCATTATTTCGCAAAGTTCATCCCAATAATCGACTTCTTCAAATTCCAATTTTTCAACAGGAGCACCTGTTATAATCATACCGTCATAGTTTTTATCCTTGACTTCGTCAAATGTTTTGTAAAAGGCAAGGAGATGCTCACGGGCGGTATTTTGAGAGGTGTGCGATTGAGTTCTTATCAGTGTAAGCTCAATTTGCAACGGTGTATTTCCGAGTATTCTTGAAATTTGTGTTTCGGTCTCGATTTTTTTCGGCATAAGATTTAAGAGCAATATTTTAAGCGGTCTTATATCCTGCGTTATCGCTCTTGTTTCAGTCATTGCAAATATATTTTCGTCTGCAAGAATTTGCACGGCAGGCAAATCGTTAGGTATTTTTATAGGCATATATTAAAGCCTCCTTGAAGTTAAATTAGATATTGTCAAGAGCTTGCTGAATGTCGTTAATCAAATCTTGTGCATCCTCAATACCCACAGAAAGTCTGACAAGGTCAGCGGAAATTCCGCAAGCCTCAAGCTCCGAATCTGAAAGCTGACGGTGAGTTGTTGTTGCAGGGTGCAGACAACATGAACGGGCATCGGCAACATGAGTTTCGATAGCAATGATTTTCAAGCCCTCCATAAATTTTGATGCAGCTTCTCTGCCGCCCTTTACTCCGAAGCTTATAACGCCGCACGAGCCTTCGGGCATATATTTTTGTGCAAGCTTATAATCGGGGCAGGATTCGAGTCCGGGATAGAATACCCACGAAATTTTATCGTTATTTTCAAGGTATTTTCCTATTGTCAATGCGTTATTGCAATGACGGTCCATTCTCAAATGCAAGCTTTCAAGTCCCAAGTTCAAAAGGTAGGAATTTATTGGAGAAGGAGTAGTACCCAAATCTCTCATGAGCTGTGCGGTTGCTTTTGTTATGTAAGCACCCTCAAGACCGAAACGCTCTGTATATGTAACACCGTGATAGCTTTCGTCGGGAGTGCAGAGACCGGGGAATTTTTCGGGATATTTCGTCCAATCAAATTTACCTGAATCAACAATAGCACCGCCGACAGCACTTCCGTGACCGTCCATATATTTTGTTGTTGCGTGAGTTACAATATCGGCACCCCATTCAAAAGGTCTGCATTTAATTGGGGTGGGGAAGGTGTTGTCAATGATAAGCGGAACTCCGTGCTTATGAGCCGCATTTGCAAATCTTTCGATGTCAAGAACTCTTAATGCCGGATTTGCAATTGTTTCGCCGAACAAAAGCTTTGTTTCCGGTCTGAAAGCGGATTCAAGCTCTTCGTCGGTGCAATCGGGTGAAACAAAAGTAACATCGATGCCCATACGCTTTAAGGTTACATTGAAAAGATTGAATGTTCCGCCGTAAATTGAAGCAAGTGAAACAAAATGGTCACCTGCACTGCAAAGATTGAATACGGCAAAAAAGTTTGCGGACATTCCCGAAGAAGTCAGCATTGCGGCAGTTCCGCCCTCAAGTTCACATATTTTTGCGGCAACAATGTCAGATGTTGGATTTTGCAGGCGAGAATAGAAATATCCGCTTGCTTCCAAGTCAAAAAGCTTTGCCATATCATCGCCGGAATTATATTTAAAAGTTGTGCTTTGAATGATTGGAACCTGTCTCGGTTCACCGTTTCCCGGACGGTATCCGCCTTGCACGCACTTTGTTCCTATTTTAGCATTTTTCATATGTATCATTCCTTTCAAAACAGATAGATAAATTGTAACATTTCAAGACCTTTTTGTCAAGTAAATAAGCCATATTTGTGAGCTTTAAGAATTTTTTTCGTTCGTTGATTTTTTCTCTTTCATACGAGGGATGAAGTTTTTTGCAAAGCGGTTTCTTCCCTTTATATAGAATACGCCGATGACAGAGAAAGAAACAGCTCCGATACAATTGACTATGAGGTCGTTCATTGTATCATGAAGACCGATATCAAGATATCCGCCGTTTATAACGGTTTGAGTGGTTTGACCGTCAACGGTCGATTCCACGATTGTTCTTGTTATATTTGAAATGGTTACCGGTATATTAACCATTTGTGGATTTAAATCAACTGTTGAAACAGTTTGCAAAATCATATCTTTTTGCATATCGCTGAAAGCTAATGCATCCATTCCATACTCAAAAAATTCCCACAGCACGCCGATTGTCATTGAAAAGCAAAAGGAAACAAAAGCCACAAATACAGGTGACATATTAAAGTGAAGCTTTGGGGAATTATTCAAAATATCAATCATTGAAAAACCTATCGCCGCCATTATAAATCCATTTACAGTATGAAGCAGTGTATCCCAAAATGGAACTTTAATGTAATAGCCGTTAATTTCTCCGAGAATTTCCGCAGCAAATATAAAAAGAATGATAATACATTCCAAAAGGTTCGGAAGCTCTATGTTGAGTCTTTTTTCGATTATAGATGGAATTAAAAATAAAATAAGTGTCAAGAGACACATAAAAACATTGTTATAGTTTTTGTTAAAAAGTGAAAATACCATAATGGCAATCACGCAAGTCAACAGAGTAATGTAGAGTATGATTTTTCTTTTTTTCATATGTTCACCTCGTAAAAAATAAATAAAAAAAAGGAACAAGCAGTGCTTGCTCCGATTTGGAGGCGCCACCCGGATTTGAACCGGGGAATAGAGGTTTTGCAGACCTTTGCCTTACCACTTGGCCATGGCGCCATATTACAAAAGACGC
>CAZGZZ010000060.1:0-6441 GCA_964530315.1 uncultured Lachnospiraceae bacterium | reverse complement strand
TTTTTTTGCGGAATTTCCGAATTGCAAAAGGTGGACAACCCATCCACCACCTGCGCCCGTTTTTCGCACAAATAAAAAAATCCCACAAAACCGTTGACATATGGAATAAAAAGATGTATAATGATATTAGAAAAGGCAAGACCTCAAACGGTTATGCCAAAATAAGTTTATTATTGAAAATAACGCATCATTTTAGCGGATGGGCGTTATTTTTTTATGGAAATTACCAAAAGTAACAGAACAATCATAAATGTAATTATGTATTCACTATCCATAGCTATCACCTCCTTTCACAGAGATGATGGCATAACCGCCCGGCTTTTACACTGTTTTCAGTCTTACCTCAAATATATTATATCATTTTTCGATAGATTTCAATATGTTTTAATTGTTTTTTCTCCGAAAAATGGGCGGAACAGATAAATCCATTCCGCCGGCAAAATCAATTCTTATTTTTTAATGTTTCCAAATATTCAACATCTTTTTTTGAAAGTTCCGCATTTTCCAAAAGGTCGGGGCGTTTCAAATAAGTATTTTTAAGGCTCTGTTCCCTCTTCCACTCATCGATTTTTGCGTGATGACCCGAAATCAAGACATCGGGAATTTTTACCCCCATAAATTCCTCCGGTCTTGTATATTGAGGATATTCCAAAAGTCCCGAAAAATGACTTTCATTTTCATATGAGCTTTGCGATGCAAGTACGCCCGGAATCATTCTTGAAACAGAATCTATGACAGCCATTGCCGGGATTTCACCGCCCGTCAAGACAAAATCCCCTACCGATATTTCTTCATCAACTATCATATCCAGCACCCTTTGGTCTATACCCTCATAATGTCCGCACAAAATAACAATGTGCTTTTCTTCGGACAACCTGACAGCCGATTTTTGATTGAAAACTTTTCCCTGCGGCGACATATAAATCGTCAACGGTTTATAATCAAGGTCTGCGACAATACTTTGGTATGCATCATAAACAGGCTGTGCCGCCATAAGCATACCCCCTCCGCCGCTGTAAGGATAATCATCAACCTTTTTATGCTTGTTTTTTGTATAATCACGAATATCGATAAAATTAAGGTCAATCAAACCCTTTTCCACCGCACGATTGATAATGCTGTCACCCAAAACAGCCCTGAACATATCGGGAAAAAGCGTCAAAATATCAAATCTTATCATAATTCCTCCAAACCCTCCGGCAAATTTACAATGATTTTTTTGTTCTCTATATCAACGCTTATAACCGTTTCATCGGTCACCGGAATTAACAAATCCTTTCTTTCGGGTGCGGAAACGGCATAAATGTCACTTGCCCCCGTGTTGAATACATCGCTCACCTTGCCCAAATGCTTGTCCTCTTCATCAAAAACCTCACAGCCAATCAAGTCCGCAATATAGTATGTTCCCTCGGGCAATTCTCCGAGCATTTCTCTTTCCGCCGTCAAAACACAATTTTTGAATGTTTCCGCTTCATCGATTGAATTGATTTCCGAGAATTTTACAATAATATTGTTCTTTTGATATTTTATTTGCTTTATAAAAAGCTTTAATTCTTCTTTCTTCTTTTTTGCATAAACATATTCCAAATTTTCAAACACTTCCGGATAATCTGTCCAAGTTACAATCTTAACCTCGCCACGCAATCCGTGTGTATTCACTATTTTTCCAACCTCAAGTCTGTCCATTTTTATTCTCCTTGTTTCGCACTTTTACAGTAATACTTTATTTCACAATTTTCGCAATCCGGTCTTCTTGCGACACATCTGTTTCTCCCATGATTAACCAGCTGATGACAAAATCGCAACTGTTTTTCGGGAGAAATTAATTTCTTCAATTCAAATTCGATTTTTACGGGGTCTTTTGTGTTCACAAGTCCGATTTTGTTTGAAAGGCGTATGCAATGAGTATCAACAACAACCGCCGGCTTTTTGAATATGTCCCCCAACACAAGATTGGCAGTCTTTCTTCCCGTTCCGGCAAGTGTCAGCAAATCCTCCATAGTGTCGGGAACTTCTCCCGAATATTCGTCTATCAGTCTTTGACTGCAGGCAATAATATTTTTCGCCTTATTTCGATAAAAACCTGTTGATTTTATATCTTCCTCAAGCTCCTGAAGATTTGCCGTTGCAAAATCATACACGCTTTTGTATTTTTGAAACAAATCCTTTGTTACAATGTTTACCCTTGCATCGGTACACTGTGCAGATAATTGCGTTGCTATCAGCATTTGCAAAGGTGTTGAGTAATTGAGCGTACAGCTCACTTGCGGGTATATTTCATCAAATACAGCAATAACTCCGTCCGCTCTTTCTCTTTTTTTCATTAATCATCACCATTCTATATTATATAACCTTTTTGCTTATATTGCAAGTAAAATTACTAACATCGTTATCAAGCTGCTTTATCACATATTTATTTAATCAAATATTCTTCCGTAATTTGCACATATATTTCTAACAAACGCTATATGTTCAATCCAACTTTCAAAATATTTGTAATTTACTCCGTATGTAGCGGCAACTGCCTTTTTATCTTCACTTTTCGTATTTTTGAAAAACTTCGATAATGTTCCGAAACTAAACAATTCTATAAGTGCATCAACCGTCAGCGGCTCCTAATATGTTTTCTTTTCCATTTTCTTCTTCAAATAAATTAAATGACCCGACATGGTACGCATCGTTGAGAGGCGTGTCGGGTTCTGTTACACATATTATACTCAATTTGTTTGTTTTTGTCAACACATTTCAGGAAATTTTATAAAAGCATGCAAAACAGATTTAATCTGTTTTGCACGCCAATTCTGGTACGCCTGATGCGATTCGAACGCACGGCACATAGCGTCGGAGGCTATTGCTCTATCCAACTGAGCTACAGGCGCATATATATTCGGGTCGAAATGAAAATTCCGACCCTATTTTTACATTGATTGCGATTTTTTTATACAAGCATCTATTGCATCTATAACAGCACTTCTGAAGCCTTTATTCTCCAAAACTTTAACAGCTTCGATTGTCGTTCCGCCGGGAGAGCAAACCATATCTTTAAGCTCTGCCGGATGCTGTGAAAGTTCCAACACCATCTTTGCAGATCCTAGAACCGACTGTGCCGCAAATGTATATGCCTGTTTTCTCGGTATTCCTCCGAGAACAGCCGCATCAGCCATAGCTTCTATAAGCATAAATATATATGCCGGAGATGAACCGCTGACACCCGTCACCGCATCCATTAAATTCTCCGATACGACCTCTGCTTTTCCGAAGCTCTTTAAAATCGAAAGCACCGTTTCCCTATCAGCATCATTGATTAATGAATTAAACGAAACCGCAGACATTCCCTCACCGACAAGTGCCGGTGTATTGGGCATAACACGAACAATTTTTATCTCTTGTCCAAATGCTTGTGTGATTTTTTCAATTGATTGACCCGCAACAATGGACACCACAACGGTATCTTTTTGTATTTTATCCTTGATTTCATCAATCACGGAATAAACAACATTCGGCTTTACTGCAAGAAAAAGTATATCGCATCCGCATACATCCGCACTTGACGACACCTTGTTTATGCCGAACCTTGAACACAGCTTTTCCGATGTTTCGGGATTTTTGTCATAAACAAATACATCCGATGATTCTGCACATTTTGAAGAAATAATTCCGCCTATAATGGCAGTAGCCATATTTCCTCCGCCGATAAAACCGATTTTTTTCACTGTTTTTTCCTTCTTTCAGTTTTTTTTCGTAAAAGGCTGTTAATTTCCGCACCCGTCAAAAATATGATGACACAAAAATACAACCAAAGCATCAACAGCACAATTGCAGTAAGACTGCCGTATATATATGAATAATTCGCGATATTGTCTATATAAATCGAATATATATTTGAAAAAATTATCCAACCTATCGCCGAAAAGGCGGCTCCGGGAAGATTTTTTCCGAATTTTGACTGACGCTTGTTAAAAAAGTAATACATAAGTTGAAACACAAGCGTCAAAATCGCAAACAAAAACACAACCTTTATCAATATTTTATCGGCAATCGAAAAATGCATATATTTTAGCATCAATCCGCCAATCAAATTTCCGAATACCTGAAGAATAAGTGTTGCCAAAATCATCGCAATAAACATAAATGTGTATAAAAACGACATCAAAACATCCGCAATAAAGCTTGAGGTTCGTTTTGTGCGATATACACGGCGAACCCCTCTTTCAAGTGCGGCAATACCCCTTGACGAGGACCACAAAGCGGTGAATGCGGTGACCGATACCAACGGCACGGATTTTGCAAACAGTTCATCCGCAAGCGAAACGACTGTGGGTTTTATTACCGACGGGCAAGCGGCATTTATCCATCCCATTATCGACTGTGTTGAAAATGGCAGGATAAAGCTTACAAGCGACATCAAAAGCATAACAAACGGAAATACCGAAATAATGATGTAAAATGAAGCCTGTGCCGAATAAACCGTTATTTCATCGGAGAAAATTCGTTTTATCAAACGGCTCAAAAATCTTAAAAAGTTCTTCATTATGCGTAAAGCGGATGCTTTTCACACAAAACCTTAACTCTTACTCTTATTTCATCCTGTGAATTTTCAAAATCAGTTATTGTAAGCTTAATAAGTTTTGCGATTTCTCTCATATCATCCTCATCAAAACCTCTTGAAGTGGTTGCCGGAGTTCCTATTCTTATACCGCTTGTAATGAAAGGACTTTGCTTGTCAAAAGGAATTGCATTCTTATTAACGGTAATTCCGACTTCATCAAGCATATGCTCCGCATCTTTTCCCGTAACGCCCATATCGGTAAGGTCAATAAGCACCAAGTGGTTATCCGTTCCGCCCGAAACAAGTTTAAATCCCTCTTTAATCAAAGCTTCGGCAAGAGCCTTTGCATTTTTAACTATCTTTGTTTGATAATCTTTAAATTCATCTGTCAATGCTTCCTTGAAACACAATGCCTTTGAAGCTATGATATGCATAAGAGGACCGCCCTGTATTCCCGGGAATATGGCTTTATTGAATTTCAAACCAAATTCGGCATCCTTTGCAAGAATAAGACCACCTCTCGGACCTCTCAATGTTTTATGCGTTGTTGTTGTAACAACATCTGCATAAGGCACGGGATTCGGATGCAATCCTGCGGCAACCAAGCCTGCAATATGAGCCATATCAACCATAAGATAAGCTCCAACTTCCTTTGCTATTTTTGCAAATCTTTCAAAATCGATTACTCTCGGATATGCCGAAGCACCTGCCAAAATAAGCTTTGGCTTACATTCTTTTGCAAGTCTTTCAACCTCATCGTAATCTATTGTATTTGTATCTTCACTGACACCGTAAGGAACAATATTGAAATATTTTCCCGACATATTAACAGGGCTTCCGTGGCTCAAATGTCCGCCGTGAGCAAGACTCATCGATAAAACCGTGTCGCCGGGTGTCAACAGTGCAAAAAAGACTGCCATATTTGCCTGTGCACCCGAATGAGGCTGAACATTGGCATATTCCGCACCAAAAATTTTCTTTGCACGCTCAATCGCAAGATTTTCCGCAACATCGACATACTCACATCCGCCGTAATATCTCTTTCCCGGATATCCCTCGGCATATTTGTTTGTGAGCGGAGTGCCCATAGCTTCCATAACCGCTTCCGAAACAAAGTTTTCAGATGCAATAAGTTCAATTTTGTTTTGCTGTCTGGAAAGTTCGTTTTCTATGACCTCGTATAATTCCGGGTCTGCATTTTTTACCTTATTAAATTCAAGCATAATGTATCTCCTTTTTCATCAAACAATACTCATTACTTATTATTATACATTAATTTGAAAAAAATCGCAATAGTATTTTATAAAATTTTTCCATAAAACAACCTCAAGCAGATAAAATGCTAATCCTTATCATCAACCGATACATTTTCCGACATTATTCCGCACAATGCCGTCTGTTGCGTAAACAGTAACTCTATCATACATATTATCCGCAAAGAATTGCTGTACAGCGATAAAACATATCCCTAACAATTATACACCGGTCGTTGGACAAAAGCTGTCCATCTTATTAAATTCTATTATTTTCATATCGGTAATCATTCTTTTGCCAACAGTTACATCAAACCTTTTTCATAAATGATTTTAAAAAGAGTGTTCCTTGGTTATGCGTGCCGTTTGGTTTTATAATTTCGGCAAGCATTCTGCAAACTTTCACTTCATCGGTAGCTATACCGGTAATCTTAATTATGTTTACGAGTATTTTTCTTTTCAAGTGTAGGCTACAGTCTTTAATATGTTACCCTGCATAAATCCCACAACTTTATAAATATATTATACATCTTTTTTGTTAAAACATCAATACTTCACCCGATTCTGTTATGAGACGATTTGTAGGTTTACAATAAATGTGTTACAACACAAAAAATGACAAACAATTTTCCGCAAAAA
>CAZGZZ010000059.1:2592-6849 GCA_964530315.1 uncultured Lachnospiraceae bacterium | reverse complement strand
TTATGGCGGAAAGCACTTTGAAGAAGCCGATATGCCGAAAAAAGCGTGAGGAGGAAATAAATTATGAAACTTGACAGAGTAATTGCAGTCAGAAACAACAAAACAATATACCGTGACGGTGACAAGTGCGTTAAGGTATTTAATGAAACTTATTCAAAAGCCGATGTTTTGAACGAAGCTCTTAACCAGGCAAGAATTGAGGAAACCGGTCTTAATATTCCAAAAATCGACGAGGTTACGACAATTGACGGAAAATGGGCAATTGTTTCGGAATATATCTGCGGCAAAACACTTGACCGTCTGATGCAGGAAAACCCTGAAAAGAAAGATGAATATATCGCACTTCTTGTTGACCTCCAGCTTGAGGTTCATTCAAAGAAATCACCGCTTTTGAACAAGCTCAAAGACAAAATGAACAGCAAAATCAGTGAATCTGATCTTGATGCAACAACCCGTTATGACTTGCACACAA
Source organism: uncultured Lachnospiraceae bacterium (assembly GCA_964530315.1). Classification (GTDB taxonomy): domain Bacteria; phylum Bacillota; class Clostridia; order UBA1381; family UBA1381; genus RGIG1988. Next base: position 6,377 of record CAZGZZ010000059.1, on the reverse strand, counting down.
GACTTGAGGGTATGCCAAAACACAACAAGGTTTGCCACGGAGATTTTAACCCGTCAAACATCATTATCGCAGATGACGGAACACCTTATATCCTTGATTGGTCACACGCAACTCAAGGAAACGCTTCCGCAGATGCGGCAAGAACATATCTTCTTTTCTGGTTAAACGGAGATATTGACGGAGCAAAGAAATATCTCGATTTGTTCTGCGAAAAAAGTTCAACCGCAAAGCAATATGTACAAAAATGGATGCCTATCGTTGCGGCTTCGCAGTCGGTTAAGGGAAAAACACAGGAAAGAGAATTCTTGCTTTCCTGGGTGGATGTTGTTGATTACGAATAATAAAAAAGCACAGGCAGTTTGCATCTTTTAACGGTGCAAACCGCCGCCGTTTATGAAAGGATGAATATATAATGAAAATCACAGTATGTATCGGAAGTTCATGTCACATTAAGGGTTCCCGTCAAGTTGTGGAACAGCTTCAATATCTTATCAACACAAACAATCTTGATGATAAAATCGAACTCGGCGGAACATTCTGTATGGGAAAATGTCAGCAGGGTGTCTGCGTAACGGTTGATGATAAATTCTATTCCGTTACACCCGACACAGTTGATGAATTTTTTGCAAACGAAGTTTTAAAAAAGGTGCAGTAAGATATGTTAATTCAAATTTGCGTAGGAAGCTCATGTCATCTAAAAGGCTCACCGGAAATTGTTGAGCTGCTCACACAAGCTGTCAAGGAACATAACCTTGAAAATGAAATAACTCTTGCAGGAAGCTTTTGCATAGGCAAATGCAACCGTCTCGGTGTAACCGTTCAAGTTGACGATGAAGTTCACACCGGCATTACACGGGAAAATTTTAAAGAGTTCTTTTGTGAAAAAATACTTTCACTAATTGAAAAAGAAAGGGCGTGACGGTATGCCTAACTGTTTAACATTAAAAAAATCAAACTGTAAAAATTGTTATAAGTGTATTCGCCACTGTCCCGTAAAGGCAATCCGTTTTTCGGGAAACCAAGCGCATATAATCGGAAATGAATGTATTTTATGTGGACAGTGTTTTGTTGTCTGTCCGCAGAATGCAAAACAAATTGTTGATGAAACCGAAAAGGTGAGAGTTCTACTTCAAAGTGGCGACCCCGTTATTGTAAGCCTTGCTCCCTCTTTTGTTGCGAATTACGACGGAGTCGGTATCTGTGCTATGCGTGATGCCCTCCTAAAGCTTGGTTTTCACGATGTTGAAGAAACCGCAATAGGTGCAACAATTGTCAAAAACGAATACGAAAGAATGTTAAAAGAGGATGTTCGTGATATTATTATAACATCATGCTGTCATTCCATAAATCTTCTCATTCAGAAGTATTTCCCTGCCGAGCTTGAATATCTTGCCGATGTCATTTCACCAATGCAGGCTCATTGTATGGACATCAAAAAAAGAATTCCGAATGCAAAAACGGTATTTATAGGTCCGTGTGTCGCAAAAAAAGACGAAGCGGAATATTACGAGGGAATTGTCGATGCGGTTTTGACTTTTGAAGAGCTGACAAATATGCTAAAAGATTCAAACATTGAAATTGAGAAAAAGACGGATAGCAATTCCGAAAGCCGTGCGAGATTTTTCCCAACCTCCGGCGGTATTTTGAAAACAATGGTTCAAAATGCTCCCGGATACACTTATGTGGCTCTTGACGGAATAGAAAACTGCATAGATGCTCTTCGTGACATCGAAAGTGGAAAAATTCACAAGTGCTTTATTGAGATGTCAGCTTGCAGCGGAAGCTGTATAGGCGGTCCTGTTATGGAAAAATATCATCGTACAGCTCCCGTAAAGGACTATATCACTGTTGCAAATTTTGCCGGCGAAAAGGACTTTAATGTCGAACAACCAAAAAGTGTAGAATTGAAAAAACAATTCTCATACATCGAACACAAACTTCAGCTTCCGTCCGAAACCGAAATATTTAATGTTCTCCGTCAAATGGGCAAATTCAAGCCGAGTGACGAGTTAAACTGTGGTTCTTGCGGATATAATACCTGCCGTGAAAAAGCCATTGCAATATGCCAAGGTAAGGCGGAAATCTCGATGTGTCTGCCGTTTTTGAAGGATAAAGCCGAAAGTTTCTCGGACACAATCGTTAAAAATACACCGAACGGTCTTATCGTTCTTAATGAAAACCTTGAAGTTCAACAGATAAACGAAGCCGCAAGAAATATTATGAATATTCGTTCCAGTGCGGATATTTTGGGAGATCAGGCTATCCGTATTCTCGACCCGACCGTTTATATGCAGGTATTAAATACCGGAAAAGATATAAAGGGTCAGCGTGTTTATTTTGCAGAATATAAAAGATATGTTGAGCAATCTGTCGTTTATGACAAAGATTCGCATCTTTTGATAGGAATTATGCGTGATGTCACAGACGAAGAAGCAGAGCGTGAAAAGAAAGAAAATATCAGCCGTCAGACAATTGAAGTTGCCGACAAGGTTGTTGACAAACAAATGCGTATTGTTCAGGAAATAGCCTCCCTGCTCGGAGAAACTGCGGCAGAAACAAAAATTGCACTTACAAAGCTAAAGGAGTCGATTTCAGATGAATGATTTGTGTGCGGACATCGGTTGGAAAAGTATTAATCATTACGGAGAACAACTTTGCGGCGACCATGTCGATATAGTTGAACAAAATGATTCATCAACGGTTATCGTTCTTGCCGACGGTCTTGGAAGCGGCGTCAAGGCAAGTATTCTTTCAACGCTGACCTCAAAAATTATTTCGACGATGATGGCTTCGGGACTTCCGATAGAAGAGTGTGTCTCGACCATAGCCGCAACGCTCCCTGTCTGTTCAGTCAGGGGTGTTGCCTACTCCACTTTTACGATTATGCATATAATCAACAATGAAACAGCGGATATCATTCAATATGACAATCCGCAGGTTATTGTTCTTCGGAATAATGTTAATTATGACTATCCGAAAACAGAAATGAACATTGACGGTAAAAAAATATACCGTTCATCAATCCGTCTTCAGGAAAATGATATTTTCATTGCAATGAGTGACGGATGCCCTCACGCAGGAATAGGAATTGCATATAATTTTGGCTGGAAGCGTGAGGATATAATAGATTTTATGGAAACAATGTCTGTTAGTGGACTCACCGCCAAAAACCTTTCAACTCTTCTTGTTGATGAATGTGACAAGCTCTACGGTGAAAAACCCGGCGATGATGCCACCGCTTGCATTGTCAAGATAAGACGGCGTGAACCAATGAATATTTTATTCGGTCCTCCCTCGAACCGTGACGACTGCGACAGAATGATGTCGCTATTCTTCTCAAAAGAGGGCAAGCACATCATCTGTGGAGGAACAACTTCATCAATTGCCGCTAAATATTTGAAAAAACCACTTCAAGCTACCTTGAATTTTGAAAAATCGGATGTCCCTCCGATTGCAAAGATTGAGGGTGTTGACCTCGTAACCGAAGGTGTTATAACAATTAACAGAGTTTTGGAATATGCAAGAGATTATCTTGCGGACAATCTGCTCTATGAGCATTGGAACTATAAAAAAGACGGTGCTTCGCTTATATGCCGTCTGCTTTTTGAAGAGGCAACCGATATTAATTTCTATGTCGGAAGAGCCATAAATCCGGCACATCAAAACCCGGACTTGCCCATCACATTCAGCATAAAAATGAATCTTGTTGAAGAGCTTTCAAAATGCTTGAAGCAAATGGGCAAAAGAATAAAAGTCAGTTATTTTTAAGGAAAGTGAATTATGAG
>CAZGZZ010000059.1:0-2492 GCA_964530315.1 uncultured Lachnospiraceae bacterium | reverse complement strand
GAGGTTGCACGCCAAGCCTGGAATGACGCTCTTTTGGAAAATATTTTGGAAATTCCAAAAAATATCGTTCCGGGAAAAACATCAACAATGCGTTGTTGCGTGTATAAAGAAAGAGCAATCCTTTCTGAAAGAGTTAAAATCGCAATGGGCGGCGATGTTGAAAATCCCAATGTAATCGAAGTTATCGACATTGCCTGCGATGAATGTCCTGCCGCAGGATATGAAGTTACCGATTCGTGCAGAGGCTGTCTTGCTCACAGATGCGAAGATGTCTGCAAAAAGGGAGCTATTTCTTTTGACCATAACCATGTCGCACACATCGATAAATCAAAATGTGTTGAATGCGGACAATGTGCAAAGGTTTGTCCTTATTCGGCAATTGTAAACCGCAAACGCCCATGTCAGAATGCTTGCAAAATAAAAGCAATATCAATTAATGAAAATAACGCAGCTGCAATTGACAACGAAAAATGCACCTCCTGCGGAGCTTGTGTTTATCAGTGTCCTTTCGGTGCAATTTCCGATAAATCTTATATACTCAATGTTATAGACTTTATCAAAAAGAGCGAAAAAAACACAAAATACAAGGTTTATGCAATGGTTGCTCCATCAATATCTAGTCAGTTTACCTATGCAAAACTCGGTCAGGTTGTTAAGGGCTTAAAGGAACTCGGATTTTACACCGTTATTGAAGCTGCTCTCGGAGCTGATATGGTTGCTCACGAAGAATCAAAAGAGCTTGCTGAAAAAGGCTTTTTGACAAGCTCATGCTGTCCTGCATTTGTTTCTTATGTAAAATCGGCATTCCCCGGTCTTGTTGAAAATATTTCGCACAATCTTTCGCCTATGGCAACACTTGCTAAATATATAAAGGAAACAGACCCGACATCTAAGGTTGTTTTCATTGGTCCGTGTACGGCTAAAAAAGCCGAAGCACAGCTTGAAACGGTTAAGCCTTATATTGATGCTGTTATGACATTTGAAGAGCTTCAGGCACTTTATGACAGTAAAGACATCGAAATCACCGAGCTTGATGAAGAAGAACTCAACAACGCTTCATATTTCGGCAGAATATTTGCAAGAAGCGGCGGTCTTTCCGATGCTGTTGCTCAGGCACTCAAAGAACAGGATATTGATTTTGACTTAAAGCCTATTGCCTGCGACGGTATTGAAGCTTGTAAGGTTGCACTTTTAAAAAAGAGCAAAAATGTTTTGGATGCAAACTTTATCGAGGGTATGGCTTGCTTGGGCGGCTGTATCGGAGGTGCCGGCTGTTTGACTCACGGAGAAAAGAACAAATCAGAGGTTGATAAGTACGGAAAAGAAGCTATCGAAAAAACAATCACAGATGCAATATCCGTTTTGAAATAACATAAAACAACAAAAAAAACAGTCTGAATACAGACTGTTTTTTTGTACTTATCTTATTCGTCTTCCTCTGTATCAAATTCCAGAGCGATTTCCTCATGACAATTCGGACATACAATATCCTTTTCGTCATCAAGCATATCGAAATCTATCAAGACATCCTCACCGCAATTCGGGCATTCAATCTCGAAAAATTCATCATCATCGTCATCAAAGAATCCGTCGTCATCATCTTCATCATATTCGTCGTCTTCTTCGTCATAGATGTAATCTTCAAGGTCTGCAAGATCCTCGTCAATTTCGTCAACCTTTTCTTCAAGCTCATCATAAGCATCAAGCATATCATCAACCGATGCCGCAATATCATCCAATGCTTCAATCAATTTCAGCAAAACCTTACCCTCGGCGGTTTCTTCCGAAATCTTCAAGCCTTCTGCCAAGCCTTTAATGTAAGCTATTTTTCCTGTTAAAGTTTCCATTTTTGTCCTCCTTTGAGAGATAAAACCGATTAAACTCTTTCCATATATTCTCCGGTTCTTGTGTCAACACGGATAATATCGCTTCCGTCAACAAAGAGCGGAACTTGAATAACCGCACCTGTTTCAAGTGTTGCAGGCTTTGTTGCACCTGTAGCTGTGTTTCCTGCAAATCCGGGTTCAGTTTCTGTGATAGCCAATTCAACGAATGTAGGCGGTTCGATACCGAAAACGCTTCCCTTATATGAAAGAATCATACAAACCATATTTTCTTTAACGAATTTCAAAGAATCGCCAACCTGGTCTTTTCCTATCGGAACCATATCAAAAGTTTCGGGATCCATAAAGTAGTAAAGATCACCGTCATTATAAGAATATTCCATATTCTTCTTTTCTATTCTTGCAGGCTCAACCTTTTCTGTAGGTCTGAATGTTTTTTCAACAACACCGCCGGTCATAACATTTTTAAGCTTTGTTCTTACGAAAGCCGCACCTTTACCGGGCTTTACATGCAAAAACTCAACCACTTGAAATACATTACCCTCAAATTCAAAGGTAACACCGTTTCTAAAATCACTTGCTGTAATCATAAATATTTTCCTCCATTAGTTAATTCTAAATCATTCACATTTTATATTACCATTATAT
>CAZGZZ010000058.1:0-6901 GCA_964530315.1 uncultured Lachnospiraceae bacterium | reverse complement strand
GATATATTCAAGAGTAAGCTTTCTTGATACTACGCCATAAACAAGATAAGTCACAAAAGCCTTGTCAACAGCCGATAGGTCACGGTTTTTCAAAAATGCATTCTTCAGTGCCATATTGGAATATGCACCGTTATATTCAATATCATATAAAATATGCATTGCAAGCTCTCTTGCATTTTTCACCGAAACCCCTCCTTTTTAATCATCTCTTCGCTGTCCTATAATCAATAAAAATCTCAACAGCTGTAAAGCCGTTGCCGCCGCAGATGCAACATAAGTCATTGCCGCCGCCTTTAAAACCTTTTTACACGGTCTTAATTCATTGCCGTCAAGCATTCCGGAGCTTGCCAATATCGCAACCGCTCTTCTGCTTGCGTTAAATTCCACCGGAAGCGTTACCAGTTGAAATACCAATGTAAATGAAAACAATATAACTCCGAAATATGCAAGACCGAGCATATCGAGCAAAAGACCCACAATAAACAAAGGCATCGAAAGTGCATTTCCTATATTAACGGCAGGAATAATCGCATTTCTGACCTTTATGGGTGCATATCCGACTGCGTGCTGAACTGCGTGTCCGGCTTCATGTGCCGCAACGCCGACAGCCGCAACAGATGTATTTTCGTAAGTTGAATCGGATAATCTTATAACTCCGGCACGGGGATCGTAATGGTCGGTAAGATTTCCCGAAACTCTTTCAATTCTTATATTTCCGAGTCCGTTCATATCAAGAACTCTTCTTGCCGCCTCCGCTCCCGTAATATTATTTTGTGTTCTCTGTTTTTTATATCTGTTAAAGGTCGTGTTTACTCCGAATGATGCAAAAACCGACAAAAGCATTGCAATCACAACCAAAATATAGGTTGAATCCCAACTGTAAATACCCATTTTGCCCACTCCTTATTTTAAAATTTCTCCAATTTCGATTTGATGTCCCAACAGATAATCATCAATATTCATTCTCTTTTTTCCGGGGAATTGAACCGTTTTTATCCAAATTCCTCCATTTTCGCATTTTATCAAAAGTCCCTTTCCTTTTTCGTGATAAATTATCTGTCCGTTCTCACCCTTTTGTATCTCGTCGCACTTTCTTGCTTCTATAACCTTAAAATCTTCACCCTTATAGCCTGTATATGCCATAGGCCAGGAATTCATTCCACATATGAATTTTGACAATTTTTCCTTTGAAGAGTTCCAATCTATCCTTGCCTCGTCCTTTGAAAGCATCGGTGCGTATGTGTGTTCGCTGTCATTTTGCTTTATCGGTACAATTTCGTCCAATCGTTCAATTGTTTCGCAGAGAACCTTTGCTCCAAGCTCTGCCATTCTTTCAAACAATTCCTCCGAGGTTTCATATTCGCCTATTTTAATTTTTTCAAAAAGCAGCATATCCCCAGTGTCAAGTCCCTCGTCCATTTTCATAGTTGTGACACCCGTGTATTCATCACCGTTCAGCACCGAATGTTGGATGGGAGCCGCACCTCTGTATTTCGGAAGAAGCGATGCGTGCATATTTATACATCCGTATTTCGGATAATCAAGAATATATTTCGGAAGCTTTTTTCCGTATGCAACAACCGCAATCAAATCGGGTTTATATTCTTCAAGAATTTCGACAAGTTCTCCGTCTTTTAATTTTTCCGGCTGATAAACGGGAATGTTATATTTTATTGCCTCGGCTTTTACCTCTGTCGGGACGGTTTTGTGTCCTCTTCCTTTCGGCTTGTCGGGTTGTGTTATCACACAATTGACCGAAAAACCGTTCTTGACCAATTCATTCAAGGATTTTGCCGCAATATCGGGTGTACCCATAAACATTATTTTCAAGTTTTTCATTTTATTCCTCTTCGTTATCAAATTCTATTACTCTGTTCAAAAACAGCTTTCCCTCAAGGTGTTCACATTCGTGACAAATAGCTCTTGCCAAAAGGTCTGTTCCTGTCATTTCAAAGGTTTGGCCAAATCTGTCCTGTGCTTTTACAGTAACTTTTTCGGGTCTTTCCACCTGACCGTAAACTCCCGGAACGCTCAAGCAGCCCTCCGAACCTGTTTGACTTCCCTCTGTATGAATTATTTTGGGATTTATAAGTTCTATTTTTCCGTCACCGATATCAATAACAACGGCTCTTTTCAATATTCCGACCTGCGGTGCGGCAAGTCCCACTCCGTTTTTCGACTCCATTGTTTCATACATATCATCAAGCAAAATCCAAAGTCTTTCGTTGAAAGCCTTAACCGGCTTACATACCTTGTAGAGTACCTCGTCATCCTTGTATCTTAATTCTCTGATTGCCATTTTTACCACCTTTTTAACTGATATTATTCGGATTTTTATCCGTAACTATTATAACATTTTCAAAATTATTGTTTTTACCGCATTCTTCGACAGCAGACGAAATACTTTTTGTCAATCTGTCCGAATCGGCACATTTTATCAGAATTCTCCATCTGTATTTGTTTTTTATTTTCCCTATCGCACACGGTACGGGGCCCAATATTTTGATACTTTTGTCATTGTTTTTCAAATCCGCAATCTGTCTTGCAAAAAATCTTGCGCAAAGTGCAACCGCACTCTCCGACGGTCCGGAAAAAAGAATAGAAACCAATTCGCAAAAAGGAGGATACTCCATCATTTTGCGATATTCCGTTTCCTTTTTGTAAAAATCCTTATATCGATGCTCCGCCGCAAATACAACGGCACTGTGTTCGGGGGAATAGGTCTGAATTATTGCCCGTCCCTTTTTTTCGGCACGACCCGCTCTTCCAGAAACCTGTTCAAGCAAATCAAAGCTTCTTTCCGCACTTCTGTAATCACCTGTGTTTAGCATAGTATCAGCTGAAACAACTCCGACAAGAGTAACATTGGGAAAATCAAGTCCCTTTGCAACCATTTGCGTGCCGATTAATATATCCGTTTGATTTTTCTCAAATTCCTCCAACAATTTTTCGTGGGAATTTGTTCCAGATGTTGTGTCAACATCCATTCTGATCGTTGTTGCACTCGGAAAATATGATTTTATTTCTTCTTCTATTTTCTGCGTTCCTCCGCCGAAATATCTTATATACTTTGATTTGCACACAGGGCAAACGGTATAATTTTTTTCGGTGTGTCCGCAGTAATGGCATCTTAACATATCGTTGTATCTATGATAAGTCAGCGATATACTGCAATTCGGACAGCTCGGAACAAATCCGCAATTTCTGCACGAAACAAAGGTTGAAAAACCACGCCTGTTCAAAAAAAGTATCGTTTGTTCCTTTTTTTGAAGATTTATCTCTATTTCTTCAAACAATCTTTTTGAAAATATGCTTTTGTTTCCGTCCTTTATCTCATTTCGCATATCTATTATTTCAACATTCGGAATCGGTCTTTTATTGACTCTGTTGCACAGCTCCAAAAGCTTGATTTTTCCGTTTTCGGCTTTATGATATGTTCTGACATCGGGCGTTGCCGAAGCATACACCAATGTGCATTTATTTTGCATTGCTCTGAACTTTGCAACCTCTTTTGTGTCATATCTCGGAAGCATTTCCGATTTGTAGGAAAGCTCGTGTTCCTCATCAATTATTATAATTCCGATATTGTCAAATGGTGCAAAAACGGCAGATCTCGCACCGATTACGATATCCGCTTTTTTATCACGCATTTTTTTCCACTCATCGTATTTTTCACCAAGAGAAAGTCCGCTGTGGAAAACTGCCACTCTGTCGCCGAAACGGGCAATAAAACGATTCATCATCTGCGGTGTCAGCGATATTTCGGGCACAAGCATAACTGCTTGCTTTCCATGTTCGACGACATTTTTTATTGCCTCCATATAAACCTCGGTTTTTCCGCTTCCCGTGACTCCGTGAATTAAAATTTCCGAAAATTCTCCCTTTTCGCAAGCTTTCTTAACCTCATCGGCGGCTTTTTGCTGTTCTTTTGTGAGGGGCGGAGCCACATCCCTTTCGATTTCTCCGCTTCTGTGAGTTCTTAAAACCATTTTTTCCTCAAATTCGATAAACCCTCTTTTTTTCAACGCCGAAATCGTATTGTGACTGCATTGGGAAATCATCATAAGGTCACGCAGTGAAATTATATCGGTTCTTGACAATACCTCCATAACCTTAAGCTGTGCCGTTGCTCTTGATTTTGCAAGCATTTCCAGACATTCGGGCATTGCCTCCGCCTCAACGGCGGATTTTACTATTTTAACGGTTTTATCCCTGACACTTTTTGTATCACGATACTGTCTTTCAAGCACGCCCTTGTCATAAAGATTTTTTATAACGGGCTTTATGTTCTCACCCATAAGCTGTTCTTCTATGTTACAGATATCACAAGCTCCTCCGTGTTTTTTTACAACATCGACAATCAAGCGTTCTTTTTTCCCCAAGTCATTGGCATCCTCTTTTAAAACCGCAAATTCGACGCTTTTTATCATTGTTCCTGCCGGAACTATGACCTTAATTGCATCGATATAGGTGCAAAGATACTTTTCCCTCATCCATTCCGTAAGTTCAAGCATTTTTTCCGAAAATACGGGTATTTTTTCGGCATCGGCTATGCTTTTCAAATTTTTCGCCGTTGATTTTTCCGAAAATCCGACAACATAACCCTCAATTCTTTTGTCACCCTTGCCGAAAGGAACGCTGACCCTTGTACCGCAGGACACATACTCTAAAAGCTCTTCGGGAATCAAATAATCGAATTTTTTGTCAATATATCTTGACGGCGAATTGACTATTACCTGTGCAACCAAGTTTGACTTTCCTCCCTCCGAGCTTTTTATAAAGCTTATTTTTCAACAACAACTCCGTTTTCGTCAACTATCAAATCTCCGTTAGCTGCCGCAACAAAATCATCATATGAAGTTTTTTCATCTGCTTTTTTTGTTGTATCGTGTCTGATATAGCCGACCTTTCCCGCGGCGATTTCAGCCACAGCCATAGATACCGGCTTATCCACATCACACGGCACAAGACAATTTCCGTCCTCTGCAATCATTCTTGCTCTTTTTGCCGCCATGGTAACAAGAGTGTATCTTGAATCCACACAGCTCGACAACGCATTAATTCCCGGTTTAATCATCATAATAAATCTCTCCTATCTTTTATTCAAGTTCTTTTAACAAATTTGAAACCAACTCTGTTTTTTCTTTTCTTTCGTCGATAATTTCTCTGACTTTTTTTACACTGTCCTCCAAATCATCATTGACTACTATATGATTGTATAAATAAGCTTTTTTCAATTCGCCCTTTGCGATATCTATACGCTTATCTATTTCATCCTTACTTTCTCTGCCCCTCTCCAAAAGCCTTGTGTAAAGCTCCTTCATTGACGGAGGAACAATAAAAATCATATCGGCTTCGGGCATTTGCTCCTTTACTTTAAAAGCTCCCTGCACCTCAATTTCCAATATTACATTTATTCCCGAGTTAAGCTTTTCTTCAACAATATCCTTCGGTGTTCCGTAATAATTTTCACCGTATTTTGCCCATTCAAGCATTTTATCCTCTTCGATACGCTTCAAAAAACCTTCAACAGAGTCATAAAAATAAGTAACACCGTCAATTTCTTCGTTTCTTTTGTTTCTCGTTGTCACCGAAACAGAAAGATAAATATCCTCATCCTTTGAAAAACGACTGCATATCGTTCCCTTTCCGGCTCCGCTCGGTCCGGATATTATAAACAAATTACCTCTGTTCATTTTCCGCTGTCTCCTCTTCTTTCTCGCAAAGTCTGTTTGCAACCGTTTCGGGCTGGAGCGACGATAAAACAATATGACCGCTGTCCATTATTATAACCGCTCTTGTTCTTCTGCCGTAGGTTGCGTTGATAAGTATTTTCTTATCCTCCGCTTCTCTTATTACTCTCTTTATCGGAGCAGATTCAGGGCTGACAATCGAAACAACTCTTTGAGCATTAATCATATTGCCGAATCCAACATTAACAAGTTTCATCCGCTTCCTCCTTACTCGATGTTCTGAACCTGTTCACGAAGCTTTTCGGTTTCACCCTTAAGCTCAACAACAAGTTTCGAAATTTCAATGTCGTTTGCTTTTGAACCCGTTGTATTTATTTCACGGTTTATCTCCTGTATAAGAAAATCCAATTTTCTTCCGGCAGGCTCGTTTTTGCCCACTATTTCATAAAATTCGTTAAAATGACTTTCAAGTCTGACAAGCTCTTCATTTACGGCAACCTTGTCCGCAAAAATGGCAACCTCCGTAAGAACTCTTGCCTCATCAACGGTTCTGTCCTCCAAAACCTCCTTGATTTTTTCATAGAGTCTGTTTCGGTAATCAACAACCGTATTTTCCGAAAGTCCCTCAATTTTCTTTGCCAACGAACGCATATATTCAACTCTTTCGGACAAATCCTTAAGTATTCTTTCGCCCTCACGCTCACGCATACCGACAAACTGTTCCATTGCGGGTTTCAATGCTTCAAAAACCAAATTACGAAGTTTTTCCTCATCCTCTTCAAGTTTTTGAACCTTGAAAATATCGGAATATCTCGAAACACTCATAACAGAAATATCATCACGAAGTCCGAACTTATCGCGAAGAAGCATCAATGCCTTTATGTATTCCTCCGCAACCCCCTCATCAAGAAGAATTTCACGGTCTGTCTCCCCGAAATTTTCAATCGAAACATACACATCTATTTTTCCTCTCGATATGTAGTCCGATACAAACTTTCTAACTCCGTCCTCCAAAAATCCGTAATATCTCGGTACTTTCACCGAATAATCGGAATATCTGTGATTAACGGATTTGATTTCGCATGATATCTTTTTTCCGTCCGCAATGAGCTCATTGCGTCCATATCCCGTCATACTTTTTATCACAAAAATCCACCCACTTTATCATTATTCAAATTATTATATCACATTTTTTTCAAATTGAACAT
>CAZGZZ010000057.1:0-6908 GCA_964530315.1 uncultured Lachnospiraceae bacterium | reverse complement strand
AAAAATATATTATATAATATGAAGAGAATTTTATGTGCAATATTTTGTATTTATTATAAAATTTCACAAATGAAGGAGATATTAAAATGGCAAATGCAAAAATCTTGATTGCGGATGATGACAGAAACATAGTTGAGCTTCTGCGTCTTTATATTGAAAAAGAGGGTTATTCTACCGTTATAGCATATGACGGAAAGCAAGCAATATCAACTTTTAAGACGGAAAATCCCGATTTGGTTATACTTGATGTTATGATGCCCGAAGCGGACGGCTGGCAGGTGTGCAAAGAAATAAGAAAAACAAGCGATATTCCGATTATTATGCTGACAGCAAAGGGAGAAACATTTGATAAAGTTCTCGGTTTGGAGCTCGGTGCGGACGATTATATGGTTAAGCCGTTTGAAACAAAGGAGCTTATCGCAAGAATAAAGGCTGTATTCAGAAGATATGATGCAAAGGAAAAAACAACGGGTGATGAAATTTCCTATGAGAACATAAGCATAAATCTAATGAATTACGAATTGAAGCTTAACGGAAAGATTATAGAAATTCCTCCGAAAGAGCTTGAGCTTTTGCATTTCCTCGCTTCAAACCCAAACAGAGTTTTTACAAGAGAACAGCTTTTGGAAGAAGTGTGGGGATTTGATTATTTTGGAGATTCGAGAACCGTTGATGTTCACATTAAAAGATTAAGAGAAAAAATTGAGGATGTTGAGGGAAATTGGTCATTAAAAACGGTTTGGGGTGTCGGATATAAATTTGAGGTGAGATGATTTGTCAAAGTCAATGTTTGCAAAACTTTTTGTGAATAATGTTATTATAATATTTGTCTCGCTCGCAACCTTTTTGACAGCAATGGTATTTTTTATACTTGATTATGTCGATGAAAGACAATATCAAGCCGATATGAAAGCGGCACAGAACATTGAGGAAATGACAATTATTCTGCAAATTCAAAATCCGAGTTACGGCAATTACAGGATTTACAGTAATATGCTCCAGCAATATTCGGAATTTACCGAGTCGGACATAATTGTTGTTAATTCGGTCGGAGAAATGTATGCTTCGTCGGGAAGTGTCACAAAAGTACCCGACGGATACAACAAAAAGGTTTTGAGTGGTCAGACAATAAAGCAAAAATCATATTTCGGAGGACAGTATCCGAAAAAGGTTTTGGTTGTCGGTGTACCGATAAAATTCAGGGGCGGAATTGTCGGAGGAATGTATTTTAATACGAAAATGCCGTTTCTTCATGATAAGCTTCGAGAATATCTGTTTATGTTTATAATTGCAGGTATGCTGGCAATAGTTATAGGATGTGTTATTTCATATATACAAAGCAAGAGAATAACAAAGCCCATAAAGGAACTCAAAAGGGTTGTTTTGGATATTGCGGCAGGTGATTTTTCAAGGAGAATAAATGCAAATAATGATGAAATCGGACAGCTTGCATCAAGCTTCAATTATATGGCGGATTCTCTTGAACGGCACGAAAAAACAAGAAAAAGCTTTATTTCTGATATATCTCACGAACTGCGGACGCCGATGACATCGATTTCAGGGTTTGTCGGAGGAATTTTAGACGGAACAATTCCGGAAGAAAAGAGAGAGGAATATTTGCAGATAGTTTATGACGAATCGGTAAGACTGACAAAGCTTGCGAATGATATGCTTGAAATGACAAAAATGCAGTCGCACGAATACAAGCTTGACATTTCCGAATTTGACATAAATGAACTGGTGAGAATTTGCATTATTCAAATGGAACAAAAGATTGATTCCAAAAATCTTGAAATTGAAGCTGATTTTGAAAATGATAAAATGATAGTGGTTGCCGATAAAGATGCTGTTAAGCGTGTTATAATCAACATACTTGACAATGCGGTGAAATTCAGCTACAACAACACAAAAATAAAAATAAAAACTCAAAACATAAAAAGACACGCTTATGTGTCGATAGGTAATTTCGGTTCGGGAATGAATTCCGAAGAAATGAAAAATGTTTTTGACAGATTTTATAAAAGCGACAAGTCGAGAAGTGAGGACAAAAAAGGAGTCGGACTCGGTATGTCATTTGCAAAAAATATAATCGACTTGCACAAACAAAAAATATGGGTTGAAAGTATAGATGCAAAGGAAAATACGGGCGTAAAATACACACAATTTACATTTACACTTGAATTATCTTAAAATGCTTGATTATTTTTGAATTTCGGTGTAAAATAACATTAGCAAAAATCGGAAGGGGAAAATTATGTTAAGAAGCTTATTAATGAACGGATGGTGGGGATTGATGCTTATTCCTCTCCGTTTGCTTGCACTCGTGATACATGAATATTCGCACGGATATGTTTCATCAAAGCTGGGAGACCCAACGCCGAGATTGAGAGGAAGACTGACACTTAATCCTCTTGCACATCTTGATTTTATCGGAACTGTTTTGATGCTTTTGACAGGTTTCGGATGGGCAAAGCCTGTTGAGGTAAATCCGATGTATTATAAGGACAGAAAAAAAGGAATGGCACTCGTTGCCTTTGCAGGACCGTTTGCGAATTTCATATTTGCATTCATTTCTTTGATGATATATGTGATTTTCTTCGTTATTTCGGTTTATTTGGATATTCCACAGCAGATTTTTAGGTTTGTGGGAACTCTTTGCAGTTATTCCGCGCAGATAAACCTTTGCTTTATGGTATTCAACTTAATCCCGATACCGCCGCTTGACGGTTCGAGAATTCTCGGAATGTTTCTGGGAAATAAAGCCTATTATACAATGATGCAATACGAAAGATATTCGATGTATTTGATAATGTTTTTGTCCTTGTTTGGATTTCTTGACAGAATAATAGGAACAGGTGTCAGCACGGTGTATGGCGGAATTATAAAAATTCTTATCGGTGCGGTTAATTTACTTTTGGGGTGGAATATAGGTTAGTGTATGGAAAAAGTGCTTTATAAATTAGAAAATTTTGAAGGACCTTTGGATTTATTACTGCATTTGATAACGAAAAATAAGGTCAGCATATATGATATTCCGATTGTGGAAATAACGGATCAGTATCTTGAAGCAATAGAGGGAATTGAAGAGTCACAGCTTGAAAACACGAGTGAATTTCTTGTTTTGGCGGCACAGCTTTTGCTGATAAAATCAAAAATGCTTCTTCCCAAAGAAGAGGTTGAGGAGGAAGAGGAAGATCCGAGAGAAGAACTTGCAAGACGCCTTTTGGAATATCAAAAATACAAGGAGGCATCGCAGGAACTTCGTAAAACCGAATTTTGGTCGAGATATATGTTCTTTAAGGAAAGCGAAAAAATCGATTTTCCGATACCTCAATATGACAGACATCACGAAACGGACGAGCTTATCAATGCTTTCAATGCAATACTTCAAAGAAAAATAAGAAAAGAAAAACCAAAGAAAAAGGCATTTTTCGGGATTGTTGGCAGGGAAAAGGTTTCGGTTGAGGATATGTCGAAAAAGGTTTATTCTATGCTTTCGGAAAAGAAAAGACTACCATTTAAAAATCTTTTTAAAAAGAGTGATTCAAGACCGGAAATGATAGCAACCTTTCTTGCATTGCTGGAGATGATAAAAATGAATAAAATTTCAGCGGATTATGATTATGAAAAGAAAGATTTTATTATAACACGGAAAAAAGAAAAAGCTGCGGAAGAAATGTCGGAATGATTTTTTTGACCGCCGAAAGGAAAGTTTAACTGATGGAAAATAAAAATATTCGGTGTGCGATAGAGGGAATATTGTTTGCCGCCGGAGAGCCTGTCAAAGCGGCAAAAATTGCGGCTGTTCTGGAAACGGATATAGACACGGTTGATGAAGAAGTGAAAAAACTGAAGTCTTATTATGACAGTGAGCTTCGTGGAATTATGATAATTGAAATAGACGGCGGATATCAGCTTTGCTCCAGACCTGAATATTATGCGTATATCCAGGAAATTCTCGGAGAACAAAGGCGTCAGGCATTGTCAAATGCGGCTATGGAAGCTCTTGCAATTGTTGCATACAAACAGCCGATTACAAGAGGTCAGGTTGAATACATAAGAGGTGTCAACTCGGACGGTGCGATAAACAGGCTTGTCGAAAGGGATTTAATAGAGGAAAAGGGCAGACTTGAAGCACCGGGAAGACCTATTCTTTACGGAACAACACAAAATTTTCTCCGTTGCTTCGGCTTAAAAACACCGGAGGAACTCCCGAAAGTTGATTTCGGAGAATTGACAAAGGAATACGAACAGTATGAAATTCAGACAGAGGAGCCTGAAAAATGAAAGGTATTGTAATAATACTTGCTGTGGTTTTGGTGCTTGCAGTATGCTTGTTTATGCCTGTTTCTTTGGAATGTTATTTCTCATATAACGGCAATTTTCAAAAGAAATTTGTTTTAAGATTTCTGATTTTTAAAAATGATTTATCGAAAGAAAAAACGCAAAAAGAAAAACCGCAGACTAAAAAGGAAAAGAAGCCGAGAGAAAAAAAGTCCATCCGTCAAATAGCGGAGGAAGTGAAATATTTTAAAAGACTTTTTAAATATTTCAAAAAAGATATCGTAAATATTTTTGCTTATGCAAAAGACAAAACTGTAAAGTTGAAAAGCTTGTCTGTTGATGCATTTTTTGCCGGGAATGACCCTATGCAAACGGGGATTTACACCGGTGTGGTGAACGGAGCTGTTTATAATGCGGTGTCGTTTATCGAAAATACAGTCGGAGTCGGTGAATGGAGTGTAAATGTTGAACCGAATTTCAATGCTCCGGCATTTATAAATGCGAAGCTTGACTGCATACTAAATGCAAAACCTGCACATATTATTGTTATACTTACAAAAATTGCGGCAATGTTTATAAAATATAAAAAGAATAAAAAGAAAATATGAAAGGAAGTAGTATTATGTCAGATCATCCAATCGAGGGACTTATGAATACGGCAATGACAAACATAAAAAGTATGATTGATGTCAATACCGTTGTCGGTTCGCCGGTAAGCACACCGGACGGAACGATTATAATTCCCGTATCAACCGTGAGCTTCGGATTTGGAGCAGGAGGAAGCGAATTTGAAAAGAAAAACAAAACAGCGCCCGTTTCGGGAGACGGACAGGTTATGTTCGGAGGCGGATGCGGCGGCGGTGCGAATGTAAAGCCGATTGCCTTTTTGGTTGTTGGTAACGGAAATATTAAATTGCTGCCCGTAACACCTGAAACTTCTCCGGTCAATAAAATCATCGATATGGTGCCGGAAGCGATTGAAAAGGTTAACAGCGTTGTTTCAGATTTTTCAAAGAAAAAAGGAAAAAAAGACGAGGATAATAAACAAGATAATCAAAGCGGAACTGTTGATGTTACTTGATAATTGTTCGGATAAGCAATTTATTTTTGTTTATCCGAATTTTTTTGTTTGTAAAATATTGACTTGTTTTGTATAATTTGATACAATATTATGTATATGACAAGTGGGAGGAATTTGGAATGAAAAGAGATGCGGTAAGAAGCATTTACGAAAACACCGGCGATTATGCCGATAAAAGTGTTGTTATAGGCGGATGGATAAGGAATATCCGTGATTCAAAGGCTTTCGGTTTTATCGATTTGAACGACGGAAGCTGTTTTAAAACCGTTCAGGTTGTGTTTGAAAGAGAAATAATCGATAATTATGATGAGATAAGCAAACAGAATGTCGGAGCGGCAATTGTTGTTGAGGGTACGGTTAAATTGACGCCCGAAATGAAACAGCCGTTTGAAATAAAAGCAAATAAGATATGCATTGAGGGAACATCAACGCCCGATTATCCGCTTCAACCAAAAAGACACTCGGTTGAATTTTTGAGAGAGCAAGCTTATTTGAGACCGAGAACAAATTTGTTCTCCGCTGTTTTCAGAGTAAGAAGTGAAGCAGCCTTTGCAATTCACAAGTTCTTTAACGAAAGAGGATTTGTTTATGTTCATACACCCATCATAACAGGCTCGGACTGTGAGGGTGCTGGAGAAATGTTCAGAATTACAACTCTTGATTTGGAAAATGTTCCGAAGAAAGAGGACGGAAGCGTAGATTATTCACAAGACTTTTTCGGCAAAAGCACGAACCTCACCGTTTCGGGTCAGCTCGAGGGTGAAACATATGCTATGGCGTTCGGTAATATTTACACATTCGGACCGACTTTCCGTTCGGAGAATTCAAATACTGCCCGTCATGCGGCTGAATTTTGGATGATTGAGCCTGAAATAGCATTTGCGGATCTTAATGATAATATGCAGCTTGCTTGGGATATGATTAAGTATATAATCAATCATGTTTTGACGAACTGCCGTCAAGAAATTGAATTTTTCAACAGCTTTGTGGATAAAGGCTTGCTTGAAAGACTTGAAAAGCTTGCTGTAAGCGATTATGAAAAGGTTACTTACACCGAAGCAATCGAGCTTTTGAAAAAGAGCGGAGAAAAATTTGCATATCCTGTTGAATGGGGATGCGATTTACAGACAGAACACGAAAGATATTTGACGGAAAAAATTTATAATAAGCCTGTGTTTGTTATTGATTATCCGAAAGAAATCAAGGCATTCTATATGCGTTTGAATGACGATAACAAGACAGTTGCGGCTATGGATTTGCTTGTTCCGGGTGTCGGTGAAATTATCGGCGGAAGCCAGAGAGAAGAAAGAATAGATGTTTTGCTCAATCGAATGAAAGAGCTTGATTTAAAGGAAGAAGATTACAGCTGGTATCTCAATTTAAGAAGATACGGCGGAACAAAACACGCAGGCTACGGTCTCGGATTTGAAAGAATTATTATGTACTTGACAGGTGTTTCAAACATCAGAGATGTTATACCTTATCCGAGAACCGTCGGAAATGCGGAATATTAATAAAAAACCGTCCATGGGGCGGTTTTTAC
>CAZGZZ010000056.1:0-7267 GCA_964530315.1 uncultured Lachnospiraceae bacterium | reverse complement strand
TTATGGCGGAAAGCACTTTGAAGAAGCCGATATGCCGAAAAAAGCGTGAGGAGGAGATAAACTATGAAGTTTGATAATTTGATTGCGGAAAGACAGCATAAGAAAATATACCGCGACGGAAATAATTGTGTCAAGGTTTTTGACTCCGATTATTCAAAAGCGGATGTTTTGAACGAAGCACTTAATCTTGCAAGAATTGAAGAAATCGGACTGAATACTCCGAAAATCGTTGAGGTTAAAAAGGTTGACGGACAGTGGGCGATTGTATATGAATATGTTGAGGGAAAGACTCTTGCAGAGCTTATGAAAGAAAATCCCGAGAAGAAAGATGAATATATTGAACTTATGGTTGATATTCAGCTTTTAATTCAGTCGAAGACCTGTCCTCTTTTGAACAAGCTTAAGGATAAGATGAACGGCAAAATCAATATGTCCGATCTTGATGCGACAACCCGTTATGAGCTTCATACAAGACTTGAGGGTATGCCAAAGCATAACAAGGTTTGCCACGGAGATTTTAACCCCTCAAATATCATCATCAAGGAAGACGGAACAGCATTTGTTGTTGACTGGGCACACGCAACACAGGGAAATGCATCGGCAGATACCGCAAGAACTTATCTCACATTCTGCTTGAGCGGAGATAAAGAAGCGGCAGATAAGTATCTTGATGTATTCTGTAAGAAGAGTGATACGGCAAAACAATATGTGCAGAAATGGATGCCTATCGTTGCGGCTTCACAGTCGGTAAAAGGAAACAAAGAAGAAAGAGAATTCTTGCTTTCATGGGCGGATGTTGTTGATTACGAATAATCAAAAAAAGCGGTGTATGCAAAATGCATACACCGTATTTTTTAAATTCCGAGATTTCTTTTGTATTCTGTCGGACTTATTTTATAAATTCTTTTGAATGTTTCGGAAAAATAGCTTGCACCGGAAAAACCGACATCAAAGCATATTTGGGTAAGTGTCATATCTGAATTTTGCATAAGCTCGATGCTTTTACGAAGCCTGTAGTCGGTGAGATATGCTCCCGGGGTTTGGTTGGTGAATTTTTTAAAAATCGAACAACAGCTTGTTTTGCAGGTTCCACCGGCATTGGCAATGTCGGAGAGGGAAATTTTTTCCGAATAGTGCTCTTTTATGAATGAAATCATCATTTTAAGCTCATTAAGATGTTGCGTTTCGGACGATTTTTTCAGTGTTTTGTGAGAAATGTTTTTATACATCTGCGACCACAGTGCAAAGAAGAGACTGTATAATTTCAATTCAAAAAAATCCTCGTCACGAAGAGTATAGATTTTTTCAAGACACTCTATAACATTTCTTTCCCATTCCACATTTTTTTTGAATATATAGTATGGAATAGCAGGATTTAAGAGTATCGGTGTGATGTATTTTTCAGCAATTGTTTTTGACGGACACATCAAAACGGGATGAAGAATTATGCAGATAAAATTGCACGAATAATTATCCTTTTGAAGATTTGAGTGAAACTGCTTGGAATTTATAAAAAATCCGTCCCCCTCTTCAAGAGTGACAATTTCACCGTTTATGTTATAATTGATTTTCCCATCAAGAATCTTGACAAATTCAACATCGTTGTGCCAATGTTTTCTTGTGTGAATTTTGTTTTCGTCCGACAAAAATCCCGAAAAAATGTGTATCGGAGAATCGGAGGATTCATATGTAATCGCCTCTGAAAGAGCCGAATTTATTTCATATTCTTTTGACTTCATATATTTTCACCCATATTTGAAATATTGTTATATATTTTTGCGATATAGTTATATCAATAAGAGTATTTTTATAATAAAATTATAACAGGATAAGATTATCTTGTCAAGATATATTATAAATCGGAGGATTGGAACAAATGACATTAAGAGAAAAAATTTTAAAAACTTTCATCGTCACTATAAGAGAAATCAACACTCACGGCGGCCCTGAAAAATTCTTTGAAAAATATCCCGTCGGCGGAATGTATTACGGTGAATGTGATGTTTTGAGAGATGAAAACGGAATTGAAATCGGAACACAGCTTGATTTTGACAAGCTTAACGAATGTAAGAAATATTCAAAAAATAAATTGTTGGTATGTGCCGACGGATGTGAAATTCAGGGACAAAATGTTCATATCGGAACACAGCGTTCACTTGGCGGTTCGGTTAATCTTGAAGATGCTTACGAATACGGAAAGATTATCGGTATGCAGTGTAACGACAAGGGCGTTGACTGGGTTTTGGGACCGAGCATAGATATGTGCTTTGACCCTCTTATGTACCTTATGGCAATCAGCGATGACCCTGAAATCACCGCAAAGATTTACCGTGAGGTTGTAAAGGGTATTCAGGATCAGGGTGTTTGCGCAACTGTTAAGCATTTCCCCGGACTCGGTACATATTATGTTAATATGCACATCGGACCCGGTTCAAATGTTCTTTCTATGGAGGAATGGATGAAAACCTACGGCTATGTTTATAAAGAAATGTTCAAAGAGGGCGTTCATTCGGTTATGACAACTCATGTAACATTGAAAGCATACGATAATGAGCGTCACGACGGATTTTATCCGACAGCGACATTCTCTAAAAAGCTCACAACAGACCTTTTGAAAAATGAGCTTGGATTTGAGGGTGCTGTAGTTACCGACGCATTGATAATGGGTGGAATGGCAACAGGTAATTTGGTTGATGAAACCGTTCAAGCATTCAAGGCGGGTGCAGACCTTTTGCTTTGGCCTCCGGTTGAAGCTGCAGAAAAGATTGAAGAAGCGATTTTGTCGGGCGAAATTCCGATGAGCCGTCTTGATGATGCTTTGGCAAGAATTGAAAAGATGGAAAGCTTCAGAAATAAGGCATTGGAAGAAAAAACATATGATAAACCCGATGCCGCTTATGCAGACGAAAAAACTATCGAAATCGCAAAACACGGTATTTGTCAGTTGAGAAACGAAATCGGTCTTTTGCCGCTTTCAAAGGAAAAATATAAGAAGATTTTGATAGTTGATACAACGGAACAGGATGTTTTCGGTGACAGAACATCATCAAATCTTTTGAAGGATGCTCTTGAAAAGAGAGGAATTAAAGCAGATGTCAGAAGAGATATTTATGATAAACCGTCTTGGGTTGTTTGGCAGGATGATGTCGATAAGATTTCGGCTGAATACGACCTTGTTATATTCAATTTGAATGCACAGTATGCATCCGAATGGAGTGAGCCGCATATTCACATTTGGGCATCACACTTGTTTAAAAAGGATAAAAAGGTGTTTATAAACTACAGCTCACCTTATTGGGCATCGGAATATCTTCCCGAAGACCCGACAATTATAGAAGTTAATACAAACGCTAACGAGGAAATCGTTGATTATATCGTTAAGGGATTGTTTGGAGAAGTTGAATTTACAGGTCAGTCGCTTTTGACAAAGGTTAAGGACTGGGAATTCTAAAATATAACTTAAAATGATTAAAAGAGATGCATTGCGGTGCATCTCTTTTGCTTGCGGAAAATATGTTAAAATCATAATTTGACTTTATATTTCAGCTTGGAATTTATGGACATTGCCTGTTTTTTAATGTTTTTATTGACAATTATCACTTTTTGTGATATTATACAAACAACATCTCCCTCAGGCCTCTGCTTATGCACGCACACTTGAGGGTGTTCTGTTTATTAGGAGAAATTATCATATCGGATAAGAGTTTTAAATCGTTAGAGGAACAAATCGAAATTTTAAAATCCCGAGGATTGACTGTTGAAGATGACAAAGAAGCAGAAACATTTCTTTTGTATAACAATTATTATCGTGTGAGCGGATATTTGTCCGATGATACTTTCACTGACAAAGCAAAATATGAAAAAATAATGAAAAAGCCGACGAACAAAAAAATAAAAGATTAGGAAATGAACCGTATCTTAAACATTTTGTGGAGGATTTAAAACAAGCGTTGCCGCTGTGGGCGGTCTGAATTAAGGAGCAGAAAAACTGCTCCTTTTTTGTTTTTTCATAAAAATAAGTGACCCAAAACAAAAAGCTTCAAGTCACTTATTTGGTGCTCAAGGTCGGGATCGAACCGACACGGGAATCTCTTCCCACAGGATTTTAAGTCCTGGGCGTCTGCCAGTTCCGCCACTTGAGCATCGGAACACTGAATATTTTAGCATATTGATGTTGATTTGTCAATAGTTTTCGGGAATTTTTGAGGCGTATATTTATAAATTTGGATTATAAAACGAAAATAGAACCGCAAAAACAAGGTTTTACGGTTCTGTTTTATTTAGTTAAGATTATTCATATCTTCAATACTTTTTAACACTTTTTCCAGCATTTCTTTATATTTTACGCCCTTTTCCTTTTCTTCGTCGATAACCTTTTGAGGTGCTTTTGCAACAAATCCCTGATTATTGAGTTTACCCTCAACTCTCTTGATTTCACCCTCAAGCTTTGTTTTCTCTTTATTGAGTCTTTCAAGCTCCTTATCCTTATCAACAAGTTCACCCAAAGGCATAAATATTTCCGCACCGTCAACAACGATATTAACCGCATTTTCAGGGATACCGCTCTTTTCGGACTTTATTTCTACATTCTGTGCCGAAGCAAGTTTTTCAAAATAGCTTACGCCGTTTGAGAAGATATCCTTTTTGTCCGTCACGATGATAACCTGTGCCTTCTTTGATGGAGGAACATTCATTTCGGCTCTTCTGTTTCTGATTGCAACAACAGCCGACATAATCATTTGTGTTTGCTTTTCTTCTTCGGCAAAGTTCAATTCCTCTTTGTATTCGGGGAATTTTGAAATCATAATGCTTTCGCCCTCATGCGGCAAATGCTGCCAAATTTCCTCTGTGATGAAAGGCATAAACGGATGCAAGAGCTTCATTGTGTTTGAAAGAACATATGTCAAAACATACTGTGCTGTCTTTGCTGTAGGATTTTCCTTATCAAACAATCTCGGTTTAACCAATTCGATATACCAATCGCAGAAGTTATCCCAAAGGAAATCATAGAGCTTTGAAACGGCAATACCCAATTCAAAGTTATCAAGATTATCCGTAACCTCTTTGACAAGAGCGTTATATTTTGATAAAATCCACTTATCTTCAAGCAAAAGCTCGGAGCTGGCGGGAAGTTTGTTTTCTGTTATGTCAAGATTCATAAGAGTGAATCTCGAAGCATTCCAAATCTTGTTCGCAAAGTTTCTGCTGGCTTCCACTCTTTCGATATAGAAACGCATATCATTTCCGGGTGCATTTCCCGTAGCAAGAGTGAATCGCAGTGCATCCGCACCGTATTTATCAACAATTTCCAACGGGTCAATACCGTTACCCAAAGATTTTGACATCTTTCTGCCTTGCGAATCTCTTACAAGACCGTGTATAAATACCTTGCTGAAAGGAACTTCGCCTGTATGCTCAAGTCCGGAGAACATCATACGCATTACCCAGAACGGGATAATATCATATCCTGTTACAAGCACGCTTGTAGGATAGAAATATTCAAATTCCTTTGTTTTTTCGGGCCAGCCGAGTGTTGAAAAAGGCCAAAGTGCGGAAGAAAACCAAGTATCAAGAGTATCGGGGTCTTGACGCATTTTCTTTCCGCAGTGCGGACAAATTGCCTCATCCTCTTTTGTAACAATCATTTCATTACAATCGTCGCAGTAGAATGCAGGAATTCTGTGTCCCCACCAAAGCTGTCTTGAAATACACCAATCACGGATATTTTCGAGCCAGTGGAAATATACCTTTTCAAAATGTTCCGGCACAAATTCGGTTTCATCATTTTTAACCGCATCGATAGCAGGTTGTGCCAAAGGCTTCATTTTAACAAACCATTGCTTTGAAACAATAGGCTCAACAGTTGTTCCGCAACGGTAACATTGACCGACATTGTGCGAATGGTCTTCGATTTTAACCAAAAGACCAAGCTTGTCAAGGTCTTCTATCATTGCCTTTCTTGCTTCATATCTGTCCATTCCCTCGTATTTTCCGCCATATGAGTTTATGGTTGCATCGTCATTCAAAACCTTGATGACCTCAAGATTATGACGCTGTCCTACCTCAAAGTCGTTAGGGTCGTGAGCAGGAGTTATCTTAACACAGCCTGTTCCGAATTCCTTATCAACATATTCATCTGCAATAACAGGAATTTCTCTGCCAACCAAAGGCAAAACAAGCATTTTTCCAACAATATCCTTGTATCTTTCATCATCGGGGTTGACTGCAACGGCAGTATCTCCCAACAGTGTTTCAGGACGGGTTGTTGCGATAATCACAAACTCATCGCTGTCCTTGATAGGATATTTTATATGCCAGAAGTGTCCTGCCTGCTCTGCGTGTTCAACTTCCGCATCCGAAAGTGCGGTGATACAATGCGGACACCAATTTATAATTCTCGAACCTTGATAAATAAGCCCTTTTTCATAAAGATTTACAAAAACCTCTTTAACAGCCTTTGAACAGCCTTCGTCCATTGTGAAACGCTCTCTGTCCCAGTCACACGAAGAACCGATTTTCTTAAGCTGATTAATAATTCTGTCACCGTAAGTCTTTTTCCAGTCCCAAACTCTTTCCAAAAACTTTTCTCTGCCAAGGTCATATCTGGTAAGACCCTCATTAACACGCAAGCTTTCCTCAACCTTAATTTGGGTTGCAATACCTGCGTGGTCTGTTCCCGGAACCCACAATGCACAGTATCCCTGCATTCTCTTGTAACGAATCAAAATATCTTGAAGAGTTTCGTCAAGGGCGTGTCCCATATGAAGCTGTCCCGTTACATTTGGGGGTGGGATTACGATTGTAAACGGCTTCTTGTCGGGATCCGGCTCCGCATGAAAATATTTGTTGTCAATCCAAAATTTATACAGCCTGTCCTCAACCTTTGAGGGATCATACTGTGCGGCAATATTTTTGCTCTCATCCATAATTTATACTTCCTTTCGGGTTTTTAGCTGATATCAATAACTTATTATCTCATTTTTCCCTTGATTTGTCAAGCACAATAAGGAATAATTTGAAGTTTTATTGTATCTATGTAAAAGCTTTCGATTGTGCTGTACAAACATCAACTTAAATAAAGCTGTTGTTTTGTAAACATTGTTTGTTTGATGGTTTGATGATAATGTAATTGTATTGATAGTCAAGTTATTTTTAGCTATTATTAGAATAAAAATATAAGCCCCACAAACGCAGTGTTTATGAGGCTTTTAATTGGGTGCAGGGGGCGGATTTGAACCACCGACCTCCGGGTTATGAGCCCGACGAG
>CAZGZZ010000055.1:0-8821 GCA_964530315.1 uncultured Lachnospiraceae bacterium | reverse complement strand
ATAATAGATAGGTATTAATGTATAGATAAATGGTAAAGGAGGTTTTCTTATGCAGAATATTTTTATTGTAATTCATATGATTGTAACATTGCTTCTTATATTCATAGTTCTTGTACAGGAGGGAAAGGATCCCGGTATGAGAGGTATTCAGGGTGCTTCGTCCGATATGGGTGATTCTTTCTTTAAGAATAACGGCGGTACTACAAAGGAAGCTATGTATATCAAGTTTACAACAGTGCTTGCTGTTTTATTCCTTGTAACAACAATGGCACTTGTAGTTTTGTCGGCTTAATTAAAATTTTTTAAAAAAACTTAAAAAATATCTTGACAATTGTATATGTAATAAGGTATAATGAGTATATTGTGTGAAAATTTAGTACAGGCTCACACATAGTTATGTTTTGAATTGACTTGCCGGAGGGAGGGATAAAAGTGTCTGAAGTAAGAGTAAAAGATAATGAATCCTTAGACAGCGCATTACGTAGATTTAAGCGTCAGTGTGCTAAATCAGGCGTTATGTCAGAAATCAGAAAGCGTGAGCACTATGAAAAGCCAAGCGTAAAACGCAAAAAGAAATCAGAAGCAGCTCGTAAGAGAAAGTTTAAATAAGGAGACAAAAAATGTCACTTAAAGATGTATTGGCTGATGATTTGAAATCAGCTATGAAGGACAAGGATATCGTCCGCAAAAATACAGTGCAGATGGTTCGTGCCGGTGTACTGCAGATTGAAAAAGATAAAAAGGTTACTCTTGACGATGATGGGGTTTTGGAAGTTATAGCAAAACAGCTAAAACAAAGAAAAGATTCCCTTCCGGATTATGAAAAGAGCGGTCGTGACGATTTGATAGCCGAACTTAAGGCAGAAATCGATGTTTTGATGAAATATTTGCCGGAACAGCTTACAAAGGAAGAACTTGAGGTTATTGTTGCTGATGCAATCAAGTCAACCGGGGCTTCTTCGGTTAAGGATATGGGCAAGGTTATGGCGTGTGTTATGCCTCAAACAAAAGGCAGAGCAGACGGTAAAATGATAAATGAAATAGCCAGGGCTATGTTAAACTGACAAAGAGAGCCTCGCTCTCTTTGTTTTCTTGCTGGTGTAGCTCAATCGGCAGAGCGGCGGTATCGTAAACCGCAGGTTATCGGTTCAATTCCGACCACCAGCTCCACATCGGAACAAGTATTGCTTGTTCCGATGTTTTTATTTGCAAAAAAAGTTCGGAGAATTGCTCCTCCGAACAGTTTTTTAATAACTTACAATTCTGTCCTCTCCCGCTCCGACACGGTGAAGATAAATTGTCTTTTTCTCACGGTCAATCGTGACCATATCAAAAATCAATTCTGTCTTATCGCCGTCTCTTCTTTCAAGAACATGACCCTTTTCGTTATACATTATAAAGTTTGCAACATAGATATAAGGAATACCTGTTTTGCTGTGTTGTATAATGTCCTTATGCCAGTGACCGGCAAAATATGCGATGATGTTACCTTTTTTCTTTGAAAAATCAGCATCGACATTTATTTCAAAATCTCCCGAGCCATATTTTTTATTAAGTTTTTCGCCCTTTTTATATGCATCGAGAATATCATTCAAATAATAAATTCTGTCATCACTGTCATCTGTTGCCTCATCATATTTATCAGGGAAAACAGCCGTATGTCCGACAACGACTATATCTGTTCCCTCTTCAACATCAAGCGCTTTGTTTATGAGCCAATCAATCTGCTTCTGTGACATTGAAAGGTGCATATCCAAGGTATTAAAATATTTTTTTGGGAAATCGCACACATCAACAAATATGTATCTCACATTATTTGCCGCATCGTCGAAATAATAGTAAAGGTCGGGATTTTCCTTGTCAAATTCAGCACCAAGTGACGGAAGATGATTAAAGAACAAGTTATAAACATCTTCTTTGGGAATTCTGTGCGGAGCTGTTGGCTCTTGCAGACAATTATCCCAAATCACATTATCCTCGTGGTTGCCGTTTACAGGCAAATAGTTGAATTCCGCAAGGTGGTTACGCAATTCTCTGTATCCCCTTTTTTTGTATGGAAGCCATCCCTCGTTTGAATAGTCTCCTCCGAGAATAAGACGGTTACATCCCACTTTATTTGCAATATCACGGTAAGCATTAACCGCTCTGGACATTCTTATGTTGTGATTAAATGTATGCGAATAGTGAATATCTGTCATAAATCCGAAAGTTATCGAACTTTTGTTCTGAACCTCCTGAATTTTTTCAACACACTCATTTGCACAATCACGAATGTATTGTGGGAAAGTGTCCTCTGAAGATATTTCGGGTGAAATATACCCGAAATATACATATCCTTTTTCTAAAAAATCTTCTCTTGTTGGCATAACGATTCTCCTTTTTACAATCTCACGATTTCGCCCAAATCAACCGACTTCTTTTCCGCAAGTGCGATTTCAACAGTCTTAAGTGATGCTTCGGGAGGATTGATTTTGCTTTCGCAGTCATTTTCGATACAATTTACAAAATCAACCAATTCTTCAACATATCCGTTTTCATTTCCGAGTTCAACTTCATATACTTCCTCTTCCTCAACTCCCGGATAAACCATAAGCTTTCCGTCTCTTCCGCAAACAACGGTTGCATTTTCAAATACAGCATGGAATGTTGCTGTAAACGGATATTTAATTCCCTCACGCCAGCTTCCTCTTGCACTTACAGAGACATCATCATAATAGAACAATGTCGATACAGAATCGTGCTTTGTTACATCATTTGTTGCGATTGAAGCAACCGCTTTCGGCATTCCGAATACATAGTTTATAAAGTCAACATCGTGAACATGCAAGTCAAGTATAGAACCGCCGCTTAAGCTTTCGTCCAAGAACCAATCATGCCAGCTCCATCTCGGCCATGAGCTCAATCTCTCAAAGTCAACTCTCAAAACCTTTCCGAGTTCCTTATTATCAACAAATTCCTTAAGCTTTTGGTAAGCAGGGAAATATCTTACACACTGTCCGATCATAAGCTTAACATTCTGTTTCTTTGAAACATCAAGCATATGCTGTGCCTGTTCAAGATTGATTGCCATAGGCTTTTCGGAAAATACATGAAGCCCTCTTTCCATAGCCTTAACCGCAACTTCCTCGTGGATATATGTGGGAAGTGCTGTCAAAACAAAATCAAGTTCTTCCTTTTCAAACATTTCATCGGAATCGGTATATAGGTTAATTCCCGTGAAATCAAAACCGCTTTCGTCCTCTCCGAGATTTGTCGAAACCTTTTTCTTAAATGCACTTTCTTCGATATCGCAGATTGCAACAAGCTTTGCACCTGTTCTTTCGCAAACCGTTTTGCTGTATCCGAAATGAGCTTTACCAAGTCCGCCCAAGCCTATAATTGCATACTTTAACATATCGATTCCTCCTTATGCATTCCACAATTCTTCAAGATAAATCTTTGCTTTTTTGATATCTTCAATTTGCTGTTCACCCGAAATTTCTCTTTCGATTGTGAAGAATGCATCATATCCGATTTCTTTAAGCTTTGCAACAAATGCAGGGAAATTAACCTTACCCTCGCCCAAAGGTGTTTCTTTTCCGAGATTTTTTCCGTCTGTAGGATATTTTCCGTCTTTTGCGTGAATGTTCATAACATATTCGCCGAACACTTCCAATGCATCAACCGGGTTAGCCTTTCCGTAGAGAATAAGGTTAGCCGGATCGAGGTTTATTCCGAGGTTGTCAAGTCCGACATCTTCAATCATTCTTCTCAATGTTACGGGTGTTTCCTGACCTGTTTCAAAAAGGAAATACTGACCGTTATCCTTACAACGCTGTGCAACCGCTCTTACCGCATTTACAACATCGTGATATTCTGCGGTGTTAGGTGTTTCGGGAATAAATCCAACATGAGTTATGACAGCATTGATATTTGCCATCTTTGCAAAATCAGAACCCTGCATAAGGTGCTGAACTCTCTGGAATCGATATCCTGCAGGAATCAAGCCGAGTGTCAACGGGCCGTCATAGAAATTCCAAATTGCGGGTCCTTCATATCCGCACCAGAATGCGGAAACCTCAACATCATATTCTTTTGATGCCTTAACAACTCTTTCTGCCATTTCCGGTGTCAAAACGCTCTTATCCCAACTGCAAAGCTGACACGAATGCATTCCGAGGTCAGCAACTTTTTTAAACTCTTTTTCAACTTCTTCGTTAAGTCCTACCAAAACTCCAACTTTCATTTTTTTACCTCTTTTCTTCAAAGTATTGACTTTATCTAAAATCAATTATATAATATGATTGTAACGAATACAATATTTTTTTTGCACACGATTAGCACAATTTTGACTTTGGAGTGATTTTATTGAATAATATATCTCAATATGAAAAAATCCCTTTTGAAAAACACAGTTTCCCCGTGAGAATACTTTTTCAAGAAGCTCACACGGGAGAGCTCGTCGCACATTGGCATGAAAACATAGAAATGCTTTTTTTGACCTCCGGCAGCTGTCATATGACCTGTGCATCAAACTCTTTCAATCCTAAAAAGGGAGATCTTGTTTTTATAAATAACAGCGAATTGCATTTTTATCACAACGCCACAGATCTAAAATATATGTGTGTTATTCTCAATCCGAAAATGTTTTCCGACACCGACTCGGACAATATTTACATTCAAAATTTCATACAGTCGGACAAATATGTCGAGGATATTTTTTTTGAAATGGCAACAGAATTTAGGGAAAAGAGAGACGGATATAATGTTGCAATCAAAGGGCTTACCTACAAGCTTATGACATATCTTTTAAGGAATTATCAAAGAAATTATGAACCGAGCTCCGTTGCAAACGAAATTACGGCAAAAAGAATCAACGAAATCATAGAGTACATTTCATTGCACTATGCGGACACTCTCACCTCCGCCGAGCTTTCAAAAAAATGGTTTTTGAGCGAAAGCTATTTCTGCCGTTTCTTCAAAAAAGCCACGGGACAGCCGCCGACCGAATACATCAACCACATCAGGATTGATAAAGCGGCTGTGCTTTTGAAAAAAACAAACGAAAGCATAACAAAAATTTCGTCAAAGGTGGGATTTGACGATGTGAATTACTTTTCAAGAACATTTAAAAAGTTTATGAATATAAGCCCGTCCGAATATAAAAAATCGGGCACAAAAAAGGACGAATAGAGGGACTGCAAATATCTTTTGCAGTCCCTCATCATTTTTATTTATCAAAGATTTTCAAACAACAAAACATCACAAACAGTTCCGTCATAAACACGGACATACGCATAAACACGCTCACTGTCCTGTGCCCAATTTGTGACATTGTCATATTCATCCTTATCGGCTGAATTTATTTCGGAGGATACAATTTCTCCGACAGATGCAACGCTCACCTTGTCTTTTCTGCCCTTTGCATCGTAGCGATAAACAACTGTATTCGGTTCAAGACCAAGATAAAGTGCTTCTCTTTCAAGACCTCCGGCATTGTAAAGTGTCATTGAATTGTCGGACTTTTCTCCCACAATACCAAAAACACTCATTTTATCTTTATCGGCAACCGTTGTGTATAATTTTGACATCTCATCCGCATCTGCAACCGCATCTGTTTTAGGAGCTTTGAAAATAAGCTTTGCTCCTCGGAGCATTCCCGAAAGAGTTGCTTCAAGCTTCAGCACATCTCCCTCTTCAAGCTCCAACACGCCTACCTTTCCGCCGTTTAATGTGTCCTCAAGCGAATAACCCGTGCCAAAAGAAATCTCCGTTTCCTCACCCCGGTAAAGAACCGTCACCGATGCAACAGCTTCATTATTTTCATCAAGCTTTTCGCACACATCCTTCACAACAGCAAACGCACCCGTTGCCGCCGCTGTGTTTCCATACACAGGCACAAATTCTTCAGGCTTTTCTTCTGAAGCGTCATCCTTTGCTTCCTCTTTTTTATCCTCTATAGCTTCAATATCTCTGCACGCCATGGAATATACCTTGTCCGAGCCTATATCGGTATAAAGCTTAAAGGTAAAAGCCGTATCAGGATATAACAGTTTGAATTCAGCCTGCTTATCCTTTATAAATACTCTTGTCGCACTGAAAATCTCATTTTCGGGAGTATAAATCACCGCTACCGCCGTCTGATCCTCTTCATCGACTTCAATCCTGTTGACCGTCATTTCTTCTCTTGTTTTGTAGGCTTTGAGCCCCTCTGCACCGACCGACGGTACGGTTAAAATTATCATCAGTAAAAAACAAATAAGCTTTTTCATAGATGTTCACCCTTTATTTTTCAACAATTTTCTTCCATTCTTCATATGCCTTATCCCACTCTTCGGAATCCTGCGGTTCATACACTGCAATATCGAATGAGTTTTTGACGCATTTGCGTCCTTCCTTTATGTCCTTAATTGCACCGACACCCATTGCCTGCACAATTACATTACCTATACTTGTTGCTTCAACAGGGCCTGCGGAAACGGTACGCTTTGTTGCGTTTGCCGTAAACTGACAAATCATCTTGTCCTTAATTCCTCCACCGACAATATTGATAACGGGGTAATTGTTCTTTGTCACAGCTTCCATTCCCTCAATTGTCTGGCGGTATTTAAACGCAAGACTCTGTGCAATACATCTTATAATTTCGCCCTTTGTTTCGGGAACCTTTTGACCTGTTTCCTTGCAGTATTCTCTTATTCTCTTCGGCATATTGCCCGGTGTTTGAAATGCAGGGCAGTCGGGGTCGATAAAGCTTTCAAACGGCTTTGCGGCATTTGCCTGCTGTTCAAGGTCGTTAAAGCTCAATTCCTCGCCCTCTCTCTTCCATTGACGGCGTGATTCCTGAATAAGCCAAAGACCCATAATATTTTTCAAAAATCTTATTGTCTTATTCACTCCGCCCTCGTTGGTGAAGTTATAGCGAAGAGCATCCTCCGTGACATTCGGTTCTTTCAATTCAACACCCATCAACGACCATGTTCCGCTTGAAATGTAGATGAAATCATCATCACCGTCAACAGGAACAGACGCAACGGCAGAACCCGTATCGTGAGATGCCGCCGCAATTACCGGAATTTGTTCAACTCCCAATTCTTCCGCAATTTCGGGAAGCAAAACGCCCACCTTTTCTCCCGGATATACCATAGGAGCAAAAATATCTGTAGGCAAATCAAGCTTTTTGAGCAAATCAACCGCCCATTTATGTGTTCTTGAATCGAACATCTGTGAGGTTGATGCAATTGTATATTCGCACTTTTTCTCGCCCGTCAAAAGGAAATTCAACAGGTCGGGCATAAACAAAAGTGTTTTTGCGTTTTCAAGTGCAACATCTCCCGACAATTTTGCGGAAAGAAGTTGAAAAAGTGTATTGAACCAATTGAACGCAATCCCCGTTGAATTATAGATTTCCTCTTTTGAAACACGCTCAAATGCTTTTTCATACATTCCGTCTGTTCTTGTATCTCTGTAGTGATACGGATTTGACAAGAGCTTATCATTTTTATCAAGCAAGCCGTAATCAACACCCCATGTATCTATTCCGATACAGTCAATATCTCTGTCACCGGAATTTACACAAGCCAAAATTCCCTGCTTAATTTCGTGGAAAAGACGCATAACATCCCAATAAAATCCTCCGTTCATAGTAACGGGGTCATTTGCGAAACGGTGCTTTTCCTCCAATGTGATTTTTTCACCGTCAAACTTTGCAAGCATAGCTCTTCCGCTTGATGCGCCAAAGTCAAACGCCAGAAATTTATATGTTTTTGCCATATCGCTCACCTCTCCTTATCTTTCAGCAAGTCCCTGATTTGTGTCAAAAGAATTTCTTCGTTTGACGGTTTCGGCGGTTCTTCCGTTTTTTCTTCTTCCTTATGTTCAAACTTTTCTTTTGTCTTGTTGACAAACTTAACCATAAAGAACACAACCAATGCGATTATCAAAAAATCAACAACCGATTGAATAAAATTTCCGTACATCAAAGCATTTTCAGCAGTTGTGTCGGTTGCTTCGGTGATAACATATTTCAAATTCGTGAAATTAACCTTGCCGGTTATAAGCGAAATCACCGGAGTTATGACATCGGCAACAAGCGAATTTACAATTTTTGTAAAAGCCGAGCCGACAATAATTCCGACTGCCATATCCAAAACATTGCCTTTTGCAATAAATGTTTTAAATTCATCAACTATCTTCATAAATTCAACTTAAATCCTTTCAAAAATAATCAAGAATTAAAAATTCATTTTTTCTTCTATGAATTTATCGAGTTCTGAAATTTTAACTCTTACCTGTTCCATTGTATCTCTGTCACGAACAGTAACCGATGCGTCCTCTTCGGAATCAAAGTCATATGTGATACAGAAAGGAGTTCCGATTTCGTCCTGTCTGCGGTAACGCTTACCTATTGAACCCGCTTCATCATATTCGCAGTTATATTTTTTGCAAAGTTCTTCATAAACTTTTTGTGCACCCTCCGAAAGCTTCTTTGAAAGCGGAAGCACTGCCGCTTTAACCGGTGCAAGTGCAGGATGAAGATGCAAAACAACTCTTGAATCGCCGTCGCCCAAATCCTCTTCGTCATAAGCTTCAACCAAAAATGCCAATGTTACTCTGTCCGCACCCAATGACGGTTCGATACAATAAGGAATATATCTTTCATTTGTAACCTGGTCGATGTATTCCATACTTTCGCCCGAATGAGTCTGGTGCTGTTTCAAGTCAAAGTCTGTTCTGTCGGCAATTCCCCACAATTCGCCCCAGCCGAACGGGAATACAAATTCTATGTCGGTTGTTGCATTTGAATAGTGTGAAAGTTCTTCGGGAGAATGGTCTCTGAAACGAA
>CAZGZZ010000054.1:0-9156 GCA_964530315.1 uncultured Lachnospiraceae bacterium | reverse complement strand
GTATAATATATCTTGGATTATGATATGTACTTGCCGAAAGGACGGATAGATATGGAAGATAAAAAATTTAAAATAGCACTTTCAAAGGTTGTTGACGAATTCCAATTTGAAAAGCTTTATGAATCAAAGGACTATGATGATATAATGATAGAAAGGTCGGATGTAAACAGACCTGCGTTGCAGATAATCGGATTTTTTGATTATTTTGACAACAAAAGAATACAGGTTCTCGGTAAAGTTGAGCTTACTTATTTGGAACAGTTCGGCTATGAAAAACGCTACAAGCTTTTGGAACAGCTTTTTTCAAGCGGAATTCCGGCAATAATAATAACGAGAGGAATGCAGGTCGGACCGGAAGTGTTTGAACTTGCGGAAAAGCACGATTTGACTGTTTTGAGAACGGAAGACTCAACATCAAATCTTATGAGTGCATTGATAAGCTACTTGAATGTCCAGATTGCACCGAGAATTACAAGGCACGGTGTTTTGGTGGAGGTATATGGCGAAGGTATTTTGATTATGGGCGACAGCGGAGTCGGAAAAAGTGAGGCGGCGATAGAACTTTTGAAAAGAGGACACCGTCTTGTTGCGGACGATGCGGTGGAAATCAAGAGAGTATCGAACAAAACTCTTGTCGGTTCGGCACCCGATATTATAAGACACTTTGTCGAACTGCGTGGTATCGGAGTTATCGATGTTAAGGAAATCTTCGGTATTGGTGCGGTTAAGGATACAGAAAGCATAGATTTGATAATTCACCTTGAACAATGGCAAGAGGGCAGACAATATGACCGTCTGGGAATGGTTGAGGAATTTACGAATGTTATGGGCATAAATATTCCGAGTATGACGGTTCCCGTTAAAATAGGAAGAAATATTGCGGTCATAATAGAGGTTGCCGCAATGAATAACAGACAAAAGAGAATGGGATATAATGCCGCAATCGAACTCAATAACCGCCTGATGCAGAGAATGCAGGAACAGCTTGAAATGTAAGGAATGTGTTTTTATAATTTTGAATATGCTGATAGTATGATTTTGTGAAATATATTCTATGGAGGAATTATGGATATTAAAAAGGATTTGAAAAAAATATGCAGTAAGGTCAGCTTTAACGAGCCTATGAGCAAGCATACAAGTTTCAAAATCGGCGGAGCGGCGGATATTTTCTGTGAGCCGCAAAATGAGCGTGAAATAAAGGAGCTTGTCAAATATTTAAAAAATAATTCGATTGAGTATATGATAATCGGAAACGGTTCAAATATGCTTGTCGGTGACGATGGTATAGAGGGTGCTGTCATAAAGCCGTGCGGAGATTATTCCGAAATTTCGGTGTCGGGTGATGAAATCACCGTAGGAGCAGGTGTATTGCTTTCAAAAGCGGCAAATGCCGCATTGGCAAACGAGCTTTCGGGAATTGAGGCATTATCGGGAATTCCGGGAAGCATCGGAGGAGCTGTCAGTATGAATGCAGGTGCTTACGGAACGGAAATTAAGGATGTAATAAAGGAAGTTACTTTTATTGATGAAGATTTGGAAACAAAAACCATATCCTGTGATGAATTGGGACTCTCATACAGAAAAAGTATTTTTACCGATACAAATAAAATTATTTTATCGGCAGTTTTTAAATTAAAAAAAGGAAACAAAGAAGAAATTTCGGCGGCTATGAAAGAATTTACAAAGAGAAGAACCGAAAAACAACCCCTTTCATATCCGAGTGCCGGAAGTGTTTTCAAACGCCCGGATGGATATTTTGCCGGGAAACTGATAGAGGACTGTGGATTGAAGGGATATTCAATTGGCGGAGCAAAAATTTCGGAGCTTCACGCAGGGTTTATAATAAATTATGACAATGCCACGGCAGAAGATGTAAAAAATCTGATAAAATATGCCCGTGAGCAGGTTTTTGAAAAATTCGGCGTTGAAATAGAGCCTGAAATCAAAATAATCGGAAGATAAGCGGAAGGAGCGGATATTTGTGTCCTTTTCATCGGATATCAAAAACAGAATATCTGAAATCGAGAATGAATGTGAATACTGTAACCGTGCACAGCTTGCGGCAATGGTGAGATATACGGGAAGAGTAAAAAACAGTGAAATTGTTCTTGCAACCGAAAATGAAGCTGTCATAAAATGTCTTAAAAGATTGATATTTGAAAATACGGGAATAAAAACCGAATATGAATACAGGGATAATACACGCCTTTTTGAAATGACGATTTCAGATGCCGGAGCAATTGACAATTTGAGCGATTTGCTGATGCTTTACGGCGATGATTACGAGGATTTAACTCCGTTTGACTGTTGTGTTATGTCATATATAAGAGGGGCATATTTGGGTGGAGGCTCTGTTTCAAATCCCGAAAAAAGCTATCATCTTGAATTTGATGCAAAGTATGAAGCGGAGGCGGACAGACTTTGCAAAATGCTGTCAAAGTGCGGAGTTTCGGCGAAAATAACATACAGAAAATCGCATTACATTGTCTATATCAAGGAATATGCATCGATTGCTGATACTCTTGGAATAATAGGAGATTCGTCTGCGGCACTTGAAATATATAATATTTCAATCGAAAAGGATGTTAGAAATTCGATTAACAGACAAATGAATTGCGAAAGTGCAAATATGGACAAGGTTGCCGATGCATATATGAAGCACCTTGCCGCAATAGAAAAAATAAAAAATACTATGGGCTTTGAAAAGCTTCCCGATGTTTTAAAGGAAATTGCAAAGGTCAGAGTTGAGTATCCGGAGGACAGCTTGAAACAACTCGGAGAAAGACTTGAAAAGCCAATCGGAAAATCGGGAGTAAACCACAGATTGAACAGAATTGTCGCTATTGCCGACAGTATTTAAAATGAATTGAACGAGAGGAAGAAAAATATGATACCCTTTGCACATCTGCACACGCATACCGAATATTCTTTGCTGGACGGTGCATCGAGAATAATAGATCTTATTGCCGAAACAAAGAAATTGGGAATGGAATATATCGCAATAACCGACCACGGTGCAATGTACGGAGTCGTTGATTTTTACAAGGAAGCAAAAAAACAGGGAATAAAGCCTATTATCGGCTGTGAGGTTTATGTTGCACCGAGAACAAGATTTGATAAAACCCACGAGTATGATTCGAAATATTCGCATTTGATTTTGCTTGCGGAGAATAATACGGGATACAAAAATCTTATAAAAATAGTTTCGGCAGGCTTCACGGAAGGTTTTTATTATAAGCCGAGAGTCGATTTTGATTTGTTGAGGGAACATTCGGAGGGTTTGATTGTTTTGTCGGCTTGTATTGCGGGTGAAGTTCCGAAACTTCTTTTAAATGATGACTATGACGGGGCAAAAGAGGTTGCACAAAAATATATCGATGTTTTCGGAAAAAATAACTATTTTATCGAAATTCAAGACCACGGTCTGAAAGAACAAAAACAGACAAATCCGCTATTGATAAAGCTTGCAAAGGAGCTTGGAGTCGGCGTTGTGGCAACAAACGATATACATTATGTAAAGCGTGAGGATGCGGAAGCACAGGATGTTTTGATGTGCATACAGATGGACAGAACCGTAGATGACCCGGAAAGAATGAAATTTGAAACGGATATGTTTTATTTAAAGTCACCGGAGGAAATGCAAAGTCTCTTTTCATACATTCCGCAGGCACTTTCAAATACGGTTGAAATAGCAAAAAGATGTAATGTTGAGTT
Source organism: uncultured Lachnospiraceae bacterium (assembly GCA_964530315.1). Classification (GTDB taxonomy): domain Bacteria; phylum Bacillota; class Clostridia; order UBA1381; family UBA1381; genus RGIG1988. Next base: position 5,442 of record CAZGZZ010000054.1, on the reverse strand, counting down.
TGATTTTAATTCAAGACATTTGCCGTCTTATGATGTTCCCGACGGAAAGGATGCTTATGAATATTTGAGAGAGTTGTGTTTTTCGGGACTTTCAAAAAGATATGAAAATCCGGGAGAAGAGCTTGTAAACAGACTTGAATATGAGCTTGATGTCATAAAAAGTATGGGATTTGTCGATTACTTTTTAATTGTTTGGGATTTTATAGATTATGCACGAAACAACGGTGTAATGGTTGGACCGGGACGAGGCTCGGCGGCAGGAAGTCTTGTGGCATACACTCTCGGAATAACGAGTATCGATCCGATAAAATACAATTTGATTTTTGAAAGATTTTTAAATCCCGAAAGAGTTTCAATGCCCGATATTGATGTGGATTTTGCTCCCGACGGACGACAGAAAGTAATAGATTATGTCGTTTCAAAATACGGTGAGGACAAGGTTTCGCAGATAATAACATTCGGAACGCTCAAAGCAAAGCTTGTTGTGCGAGATGTGGGAAGAGCACTTAACATACCGTATGCGGAGGTTGACAAGGTTGCAAAGTCAATTCCCAACGATTTGAAAATCACAATTGACAAAGCACTTGAAGTCAGCAGTGATTTTCGGAGTATGTATGAAAATGACGAAAAAATCAAAAAATTGATAGATACGGCAAGAACACTTGAGGGACTTCCCAGACACAAATCAACTCATGCGGCAGGTGTTGTTATAACTGAAGAACCGACGGTTGAATATATTCCGCTACAGCTTAACGAGGATGCCGTAACAACACAGTTTGTAAAGGATACGGTTGAAGAACTCGGTCTTTTGAAAATGGACTTTTTGGGACTTCGCAACCTGACAATAATTGTAAATGCCGTTGATATTATCGAAAAAACAAGAAGAATCAAGATTGATATAAATAATCTCGATTACGAGAAAAAAGAAGTGTTTGAAACAATTTCATCGGGAAATACTGACGGTGTTTTTCAGCTTGAAAGTGCAGGAATGAAATCCTTTATGCAGGAATTAAAGCCGGAAAGCATAGAAGATTTGATTGCCGGAATTTCACTCTACCGTCCCGGACCGATGGATTCCATACCAAAATATATCGCAAATAAAAACCACCCCGAAAAAATTGAATATAAGCACAAGCTTTTAGAGAATATATTAAATGTTACCTACGGATGTATGGTATATCAGGAACAGGTAATGGAAATTGTTCGAGTGCTTGCAGGATATTCGCTTGGCGGAGCAGACCTTATGCGTCGTGTTATTTCAAAAAAGAAAATGGCGTTGATGGAGGTTGAAAGACAAAACTTCATCTACGGAAAAAAGGATGAAAACGGAAATCAAATCATTGACGGATGTATAAACAGAGGAATAGATGAAAAAACGGCTATTTCAATATTTGATGAAATGTATGATTTTGCAAATTATGCTTTCAACAAATCTCATGCGGCTGCATATGCTTATGTGGCATATCAGACGGCATATCTTAAAACTTTTTATCCGGTTGAATTTATGGCATCGCTCATTTCGAGTGTTGACGATACCGACAAGGTGAATGAATATATTCAAAATTCAAAATCTATGGGCATTGAGCTTTGTCCGCCGGACATTAATAAAAGCACCGATGATTTTACAGTTGAGGGCAATTCAATAAGATTTGGATTGTCTGCGGTAAAAAATGTTGGCAGGGGATTTATCCAAAAGCTTGTTGCCGAAAGAGAGGAAAACGGCGAATTTAAAAGCTTTGCCGATTTCATTGAAAGAATGACTGGCAAGGATATGAACAAAAGAGCCGTTGAGGGGCTTATAATGTGCGGAGCTTTTGATTCACTAGGTGCAAAGCGTTCACAGATGATGAATGTTTATGAAATTGCGATTGACAGCGAAGCATCAAGCAAAAGAGGAAACCTTTCCGGACAGTTGACTCTCTTTGATGAAGAACGCTCATCATTTGAAATGGAATTTCCGAACATTCCGGAATTTGATAAGAAAATGCTTTTAAAAATGGAAAAAAAGTCAATAGGAATGTATCTTTCGGGAAATCCTATGGAGGAATACGAAGACAAGGTTAAGCTTTTGACAAAGTGTAATATCGGAAGTGTTTTAACATCGGTCGAAAAAAATGACGATAATATGTATGTGTCGGTTGATGGCGGGTTGAAGGATGGCGAAAGCGTGCGGATTTGTGCTGTTATAGCAAACAGAAAAAACAAAATAACAAGAAGTAGTTCGCAAATGGCGTTTTTGAAAGTTGAGGATGCGTTCGGTTCGATTGAGGTGTTGGTGTTTCCTAAAATTTTGGGACAATATTCGGCAATTTTGCAGGAGGAAAACATCGTTATGATGGATGCAAAGGTGAGCATCAGAGAGGACGAAGAACCGAAATTGCTGTTGGAAAAGGCATATTTGCTTGATTTGGTAAATCCACCGAAGTCGGAGAAAATACTGTATATAAGATTCCCCGAAAGAAGTGCGGAAAATCTTAATCTATACAAGCAAAAGGCGGCGGAGTATAGGGGAGATACAAAGGTTTGTCTATATTTTGAAAAAACGGGCGAGAGGCTGATGGCTCCCGACAGTATGAAAATAAACCCGACCGATGAGGCACTTTACGAATTGAAAAGATGTTTTGGCGAAAAAAACATAATTTTGAAGTAAAAATACATAAAAACACAAATTTATAGCAACAAATTTTGTCATATTTGTTATTGATTTTTGGATGAATTTGTTATACAATATAAAAGGTGTAATTTTGTATGGAACAGACAGTTGTCTGTTGTGGATTTCATTATTGGAATTAGGAGATTAAATTTTATGTGGACTGTTGTTTATGTTGCTCAAAAATCGCAGGAAGTTTTGAAAATCAAAAACATTCTGGATGAAAACAGCATCATTTCAAGGGTAAGGCAGGGAAATGATTTGCCGGAGGAAGAGGGAACCTGTTATGAAATTATGGTTCCGCAGGGTGAGCTTTCGCTTGCCCAGGATTTGATTTTGGAATTTGAAATGTAATATAACATTTCCGATGGGAGGATTTTGAAATGTCAGAAATTAAGAAAATCGGTGTTTTAACAAGTGGCGGAGATGCACCAGGAATGAACGCCGCAATTCGTGCCGTTGTCAGAACCGCAATATATAACGGAATTCAGGTTTGCGGAGTGACAAGAGGATATAATGGTCTTATTAACGGAGATTTTATCGATATGGATGCAAGAAGTGTCGGTGAAACTTTGCAAAAGGGCGGAACAATTCTGCAAACTGCTCGTTGCCTTGAATTCAAGGAAGAGGCAGGAGTTTTGAAAGCTGTTGAGGTTGCAAAGAAGAATAATATCGACGGTTTGGTTGTTATCGGCGGAGACGGCTCATTCAGAGGAGCAAAGGATTTGTCGAGAGCAGGATTGCCTACTGTTGCAATTCCTGGTACAATAGATAACGATATTGCCTGCAGTGAATATACAATAGGATATGATACTTGTTTGAACACTGTTATTTCGGCAATAGATAAATTGAGAGATACATCTTCATCACACGACAGATGTTCTGTTGTTGAGGTTATGGGAAGAAATGCCGGATATATTGCGGTTGAAGCAAGCATTGCATGTGGTGCGGAGGTTGTTTTAATTCCGGAGCTTAAATATGATTTCCAAAAGGATGTCCTTGATGTTATAAAAAGAGGCAAAGAAAGAGGAAAGAAACATTATATTGTTATTGTTGCGGAGGGTATCGGCGGAGTTGTCGAAATTGCAAAGAAAATTGAGGACGCAACAGGTATTGAATCAAGAGCAACTATTCTCGGTCACATTCAAAGAGGCGGAAGCCCGACGGTTCGTGACAGAGTTGTTGCAAGCAGAATGGGTGCTTATGCTGTTGAACTGCTTCTTGACGGTAAGTCGAACAGAATTGTGAGAATGTTGGACGGAAAGATTTCCGATGTGAGCATTGAAGAAGGCTTGCAGATGAAGAAAAGCGTTTCCGCTGACCTTGTCAGAATTACAAAACAGCTGGCTATATAAATTAATATAAGGAGTGTTTGCGTATGAAAAAAATTTATGAGGGAAAGACAAAGGATGTCTTTGAACTTGAAAACGGTAATGTAATGTTGAAGTTCAAGGACGACTGCACAGGTAAAGACGGTGTATTTGATCCGGGCGAAAATTCTGTGGGATTGACAATTGAGGGAATAGGTAAGGCTAATTTACGCACTTCCGTATATTATTTCGATATGCTTAAGGAAGCCGGAATTAAAACTCATTATGTGAGTGCGGATGTTGATAATGCCACAATGGAAGTTCTTCCTGCAACAGTTTTCGGTCACGGTCTTGAAGTTATTTGCAGACTTGTCGCAACCGGAAGTTTCATCCGCAGATACGGCGAATATATAGAAGACGGAACAGTTTTTGATGGCGGATATGTTGAATGTACATTTAAAAATGACGAAAAGGGCGATCCGCTTGTAACTTCAGAGGGTCTTGCAGCACTTGGAATTATGACTCCGGAAATGTTTGCAAGTATGAAAGAACAAACTCTTAAAATCACAAAGATTGTTGCCGACGATTTAAAGACAATCGGTCTTGACCTTTGGGATATCAAGTTTGAATTCGGATTTAACAACAACGAAGTTATTCTTATAGACGAAATTGCATCGGGCAATATGCGTGTATATAAGGACGGAAAGATTGTTGAACCTGTTGAACTTACAAAGCTTATATTGAACAGATAATAATTTGATGAATAACCGTGCGAAAATCGCACGGTTATTTTTATGCGGATTTTTAATAAATGTTAAATGTTTAATAACATTGTAATAATTATTGCGTTGTGCGAATATAATACATATATAATCGATTAAATAAAAACCGAAAGGAAAAAATATGATAAGAAGATTAAAATGTGTGGCGGCAACGACTTTTATAACCTTGACATTCATTCTCTTTGCGGAATGTGTCAGCACAGGCGAAAGCCGTGCAACGGAATATGAAGAATATAATGAAGCGATTAAGAATGAACAGGTATATGAAACGGTTGAGGTCATAGAAGAAACCAAAATTTCAGCAGAAGAAAATTATGATGCAACAGGTATATTTTCATTACCTTTAAACGGAAGACTGACATCAAAATTCGGACAAAGGTGGGGCAGACTTCACGGGGGAATAGACATTGCGGCAAATATCGGAACGGATATAAGGGCATCGGACAACGGTGAGGTTATTTTTGCCAAACAGTGCGGAAGCTACGGCTTGTTGGTTAAGCTTGACCATAAAAACGGATATATTACTTATTATGCTCATTGCAGTGAAATTAATGTTTCGGTGGGTGATTTGGTTAAAAAAGGCGATACGATAGCGCTTGTAGGAAGCACGGGAAACAGTACCGGTCCGCATTGCCATTTTGAGATACGGTATGATAATGTGCAAAAAGACCCTCTTTTATATGTTAAGCTATAAAATTTT
>CAZGZZ010000053.1:0-9932 GCA_964530315.1 uncultured Lachnospiraceae bacterium | reverse complement strand
TACGGAGAAGTACTCAAGAGGCCGAAGAGGCGCCCCTGCTAAGGGTGTAGGTCGGGCAACCGGCGCGAGGGTTCAAATCCCTCCTTCTCCGCCATACTAAAAACCCAGTAAAAACACCCCAAATAGCGTGTTTACTGGGTTTTTCTTTGTCTTGCAATCGTCATAACCTGTTATATTTGAGCATATGGAAGTAGTCAAAAAGTAGTCAAATTATTTTTTGTTTATCACTTTTCCGAGAACAGAAAAAAATATTTTACGCTCGTCCTCATTCCGGGTGCTTGCATATACCTTTTGACAGAACTCTGCAATCTCGACGCAGAGTTTTTGCAGATTTACAGCGTTATGATCCGTTTGATATTTGTGCAGAGCGGGGAAGATGTCCATTGCTTCTTTATATTCCTGTTCTGCTTGTTTGATTTCATCAGCGGTCATAGCTATGCCCTTTCGATTTCCATCATTGCCTTTTTTAACGCTTCCCTTTCCTTTGGGTCGGCTTCCTTCATCATTGCACCGAGTTTGCTCATTATATGGTCTTTTGCCTTATCCATAGAATAACGACGATCATAGCGTTCAGAGTAATCATCTCTTCCGTCATCTCTTGAATAATGCCCTCTCACATAATGTGTGCCTCGTCTTGCGTAGGAATTGCTCCTTTCGTCATAATCGGGATAATGATTGCTGTAACCGTCCTCATCTTCAAGCATTTCAATTTTGTCAAGGTTTTTAATTGTATCGGACAGTTTGTGTATCATTTCCAAATCCGAAGCGGTCAGTTTTTCCATTTCCGCATATTCTTTCAACTCTTTGCAAAGCATTTCTTTAATTTTATACATATAGTTCATAAATCAACACTCCTTTCTCACGCAACACGGCTGAATATTACATTGGCATTTCTTATGTCAATAGCCGTTGTACCGCTGATATTCTTAACGGAAACGGTCACGCAACAACCACAAGGAATTGTGATGAATGTATCAAGGGAAACATTCCAAAAGTCCCCGATTGCCGCAGGTGTTACCGTTGCGACTGCATTGTTGACTGTTTCTCCATCCTCTTGCAATGCTACTGTAATAGGCTCTACTGTACCGTCTGTTGCGATTGCAATATTACCATTGAATGTAACACGATAAATCGCTTTACAGCCGTTTGTAGCACCTTTTAAGCGGAAAATACCACTGTCGGTTCGGTGCGTGATATATCCTTTGTTGCAAGCACGATTGCCGTTATCAAATAACACATTGTTTCCAACGGTTATCGTTTGAGTTTCTGATCTGCTATATTCTGCCGCCATATTATTCACGCTCCTTCAACTTTTTCAATGTGGGTGTTGCAAAACTTGTGTCGCAACAATATCCAAACGAAGATGCAAAATCATTCTTTTCTAAATCTTTTATTTCTCCTATGGATTTTACAGTAGTAGCCAACATTGACAATTCATAGCACGAAAGTTTCGACAGGTCGATTTCGTCTATCGCATTTATCATTTTTTCTTTCAATTCTTTCACTGCTTTTTGCCATAATAAAATCACTCCTTAAATAAAATTAAGCGGTAAAGTTTGCACCCTACCGCTTGTATCATCTTCGTGAGGTCACGAAAATGGTTTAACATTATCAACATTTTCCGTTTTGGAAACAGTTGAACATCACGCATAGGTGCGTAAAGTAGTTATTTGTTATTCAGTTATGCACAAGCACAACCGCCGCAGTTTGTAAACTGGTAAGGCGGAGCAACTGTAAACGCAGGGGTCGGATAGGGACGCAGTGCATTAATAATATACTGGTTCTGTGCCGACTGTGAAGCCGCCAAACGAAGAGCCTGATTTTCATCACGCAAAGCCTGTGCTTTTTCGCTTGCCATATAGTCGATAATTCTGTCACCGACTTTATCAATAGCCTGTAATGTGTTACAGTTATAAGCCTGTGCGTCAAAGCGATTCTGCATATTCGCTTTTTCAAGGTCACAGCAACAGCTTGAAATCTGCTGTTGAATTGCATTAGTATTGAGTATGCCCTGATTGGTGTTTCTCTCAATATTCTGCTGTGTTTCGCAACAACAACTTGCGATTTGTGTCTGTAATGCATTTGTGTTCTGTAGTGCCTGATACCCGAGATTACAGATTGCACCGTCAAGGGTTCTGAAATTGCCGTTAATATTGTTCGTTAATGCGAATGTACTGTCGCATATACCGTTATTAATACCGTCAAGCTTGCGTTCAATGTTCGCAAAGTCGGTAGCAAGGACATAGTTATCTGCTACACCGCCACCGCTTGAGCGTTCACTGTCAATTACGATAGGTTGTGCCATATATCCATTACCTCCGTTATTTCCGTTGTTTCCAAATCCGTTTCCAAGGAAAGCAAAGAGAAACAATACGATAATCCAAATCCAAGAATTATTGCCGAACAATCCGTTTCCGTCATTGTTATCATTTCCCAAAACTGCCTTGATGTCAGCAGGGGACATTCCTGTTTCTGTCATATTAAATCACCTCATTATTTTAAAAATATATATGCTAAATCAAGCCGTACGCTCTTGATAAAAGCCTATTTCATAAACGGCATAATTTGTTGTGCCATTTGTGAATACTTATTCAATTCTTGTTGAGACATCTGCCCCGAAGCCAGAAGCTGTTCAACCATTTGTTTCGGATCGCCTTTTATCGTCTGCCCGAATTGTTTTATTTGCGATACCATATTTGCGTATGGGTTTTGACTACCGAATTTGTTAAAAAGGTCATTTGCCATTATTCAACATCCCCTTTTTTGCTTATTTTTGCTGTTTTTGTAGATTGTGTTTCTGTAATATCGTTGAATTTTTTCACCAAACCGTCAAATTCGTTTTGTAGTGTTATAAATTGTTCTTTAGTAACAAACTTATCATCTAAATTTAAAGTCTCTGATTCAGGCATTTTTGCGTTTTCCGGAATACGCTTTGTATAATCAAGAACCTCCATTGATGGAATACCTTGTGCATTTACTGATTTAATGTAGGTAGTATTTTGGTTTCTGTCCCACATCACAACAGTATTATTAGGTGCGACCGGATAACTTTCGGCTTCATTTTTACCCAGTACCCAAATCATTGAATTGTCGTTATTACCCGGTAGTGATGAAGTAGTGATGGGTAGTGATGAATTTTGTTGTTGCCCCTGTTACGGAAAATTCTGCCCCTGTATTTCGTTTGGAATATTCGGATTATAATAATTGATAGGTTGCATAAAAGGTGCGTAATAGCTCATTTTCAGCCCTCCTGTTTGTAATAAAAATATATCGGTTGTTCACTGCTACAATCCCATGTGTCATAAATATCGCCGTCAATGATAACCGTTGCCTGTATTCCTGTACCGCTTGCCGTTCCTGTGCCTGTTGCAAGGAATGTGAAAAGGTCTGCACGGATAGACTTCTGTACATCCTTCATCATTCTGTCGGTTGTCATCTCAACAGCCTGGTCGTAACCTCTTTCGGTGATAGCTTCCGCTGATGTAGCTTTACGCCATTTCTTCAAAGTGATTTCGCCGAAAGTTACCGGTTCGGTTTTGTACTTTGAAAGGGGAATGGTGTCACCCTCTGCAACATCACCGTTTTCAAGTGTTCCTGTTGCTTTATACGCTTTAAGCGTAGTTCCTGCCTGTTTTGCAATTTTTCTTGTTACTCCCAATGCTTCCAAAAGCTTTTTAACATTTTCGGAAAACATATAGGTAAATTCAACCTCTCTTGCTTTTGCAAGGTCAGCCTTTTTAATCAAATTTGTATCTGCTGCCATAAAATTTTCACTCCTTATTCTTTGTTAATTCCGAACAAAGACTGATTTTCGGCAATAGCCTGTCTGCGTTCCGCACGGTCTTTAATTGCCATAATCTCGTCTTTGTTGCTGTAAACTTTGCCTGTCGGTCTTGCCGTTCCTCCCGCAAGTTTCACGACCGTAACGCCTTTGAATGCGTCACCGTCATTCTGCGTAAGCTCTTTGAATACATCGCTGTCGCCTTTGCCCTCAAAGTCCTTGCTTTCAAGTGCTTCACCGAATTTTTTGAGATAAAACGCCCTTGTCGGGTCATTCACAAACTGCTTATCGCCGACACACTCATTGAAACGCTTTTCAATGCTTTCGCTTTTTTCTTTCATAATGCGGTCGGCTTCCGCTTGCTTCTTGTCGCTCTCAATTTGAGCTTTCAAGGCTTCAAGCTCTGCTTTCACATCTTCGCCGCCTTTTGCGGTTTCGTTGAGCTTTGCAATCTCATCTTCAAGGTTCTGTTTTTCTGCCTTTAAGGTTTTGTTTTCCTCGCCTTTAGCGTTAAAATCTGCTTTTGCGACAAACTTTTTGCCCAGCTCCGCATTAAATGTTTTCAATGCTTCGTCCGTTACGGCTTCACCGAATAACTGTGTTAAAATTTCTTTCATTCTCTTTGCTCCTTTTCGTACTGTCCTTTTATGGTTGCCAGTCCAACCTCTGTACAAGTTAATTTATATTCCGCCAACAAGCGGTATTTGATATTTTAATTATACAACACCGATAATTGACTATGTAACCGCAAAAACGCACTTTTTTAAAATTTTTTTAAATTTTTTTGCACAAAAAAATCACCCACTAAAAGTGAGTGAGAATTTGCTTGCAATAAGGCGAAATATGTAGTATAATATTTTTGTCGGACAAGTCCGATAAGGTAAGACTGAAAAAGCGTAAAGCCGGGCGGTTATGCCATCATCTCTGTGAAAGGAGGTGATATGATGAACAGAAAACCTATACATTCAAGTCGTATTTCAAGTGTCGGTTGGGAAAATAACACTTTGGAGGTACAGTTTAAGGGCGAAAATATCTATCAATATTTTGGTGTTGTAGAAGCCGAATATAAAATGCTTATAAATTCAGCTTCGCCCGGCAAGGCAATAACACAAATACAGAAAACACACACTTACAATCGTATTTTCTAATTCCTATACCCCTATCTTTGCTCATAAGGTAGGGGTATTCCTAACGATGTTTCAACCACTTTTACATCGTCAAGGGAAACCACAACTTCACTATGTGGGTGATAATTTTCAAGTATAAACTTCTGTAAAGGCTCTACAAGCTCTGAAAGTTCGCAAATTTGCTGTTTTGTTTTATCGGTCATTGTATTTCCTCCAACGCTTCTTTTATTACTTTCAGGATTTCCTCTTTTGGTGCGAATATTTCGTTATAACCACTATATTTGGGATGTGCGGATAAGATAAAATCCGAATTGCCGTTAACAATTGATGCGGATGTCAACGGCGGTATTGTAAGTTTATCGGTCATTGTCATCATCTTCCACCTCATCAACATCTACATCAAGGTCTTGAAATGATTGGTCGGGTTTAAGACAAAAAAATTCTTTCATTTCGTCAACTCTTTCCTTAACCGTTCCACCGTCTAATTTTATTTTTTTATCCATACGAAATTACCTCCGTTATGCTTTAAGAAATAGTCAATCGCTTTTGTTATTTCTTCGTCGCTATCATTATTAACATACTTTTTAAATGCCCTTTTCAAGTGTGTTATCGTGTTTTGTTCGTCATATTCGGCAGATTTTGTCAAAACCTCTATGCCACCGTTATTTTTGACAACGGATATTGACTGTATGTTCCCTTCCGAAACAATAAACCGTACATCTCTATCCGAAAATGTGCTGTTGTTCGGGTGATTGTGCATAACAAACAGTCCGTCACCCTTTCCGATTAGGGCATTACCAAAATCAACAGTGTCATTATCGCCTTTGAAGATTTCTTTGCCGCTTAAATCGTTGCGGAATACAAAAGCAACTTCTTTATTATCGTTGTTGCCTCTTGCATATTTTAACAATTCTTTATGCTGATTATGTATATAATCGTTTTGCTTGTCACTAAAACCGCTGATTTCAGCCTTTTTGACATTTTTAATAGCAGTATCGGTTATTGGTGTTATTTTATTCGCTGATTTCTCTTTTATTTTACCACTATCCGCACTCTTTGTCAATGTCATTCTTTTCTTATCCTGTGCAATGCCGGTAATGTCGGATATTTCGGCATATTTATCTTTATACCGCTTTATCCGCTCGTTACATTCACGCACTGCAAGCTTGTCTCCGCTTGCCTGTGCCATAGCTTTTATACCCTTTTGCTCACGAACAGCCGTTTCAAGCTTGCGCATAGCCTGGCTTGCTTTATATCCCGTCATTTCGTGACCGTCAATGTTATAGAGCTGATCATCACGCTTTTTCAGCTCTGCAAGCTCTTTATCGCTGTATCTCGGCTCGGATATTCCGCAAATAATCGGGGTCTTGTAGTGGTAACAGTTGTAGTCCTCTAAGCGTTCAAGTGCTTCATCGGCACTCTCAAAATAAATGCCGTTGCATTTTCTCGCCTTACCAAGCACATACTGTTTCCCCTGCATAAATGCGTGTGAGGGGCGGGGGAAGGAGTGGTAGTCAATCTCAATGCCGTCACACCCCAGCTCCTCGCCTATCATCTCATTGTATGCAATGCTCGCCTGTTTTGCACCCCTCAATAGATTTTGACGAACTACAGTATCAATCCGCCTATGTACTCCGCTTACGTACTCAACACGCATTCCGCCGCTTCCCATTTGCTTTATGCTGTCCCTCATAGCAGTATGGAAGTCTGTTGCACCGCTCGCCACTTGCATTGTAGCTTTGTCAAGTATGTCATAATAGCCTTTTTGCATTTTTACAAACCGCCCGTTTTTGTCACGCACACGAAGCATTTTCGTTTTTGAAAGGTTTACCATTTCTTTGGCGGTTGCTTTTGCATATGCGTGAGCGATTGCCTGTAATTCGATATTGTCCTCAAAAGGAACAAAAGCCTTGTGTCGGTAGTCATAAAGCGGTTTATTCGCTAAATGCTGTTCGGTCAATGTATCGGCATAAATCTGTTCAATCTGCCGCACATTCATACCCGTAACCTTTTCAAGCTCTTTTGTAATCTCTTTCATATCGCCCTTAATGTCGGCGATATTGTTCAAAGCTTGCACATCGGCAACACTCATTTTGCCTATTTTATTTATTCTTTTTCCTATCCGTTCAAGTACGGACTGCTCCCAGCCGTTTATATTGGCAAAGAGCAAATCCGCTTGTTGTTCAAGTTTTGCGTTCATTTAATCACATCATTCAAACCATTTTTCACACTCTTTGATGTCGCAATCATCGAAATTAAGTGGGTTGTCATCGTCCCATTCGCCTATATCTGCACTTTCCACCTTAATGTGTTGCGTAATCATATCAGTACCATTTTCAAGATGTGCTCCAACATCGTGGTTATCATAAGTGCTGTTTGTGTCGATATAGTATCCGCTGAATTTAAAGATTTTTGAGGTTTCTTCAAAATAATCTTCGTCAAGTTCCTCGTTTTCTGCTTCGTCTATGCCCTCAATAAGTTTTTCCGCTTCTTCAAGTATTGTATCAAGCGTTATTGTTCCGTTTCTTTCCCTATAAGCCTTTAACCATTCTTTTGCCGTCAATGTTTATTCACCTACTTTCTCTTTGTAATGTCTGCAAAGCATACCTATTATTCTCGGGCGTTTTATCGTAGTATATTTCACATCACAATAACCGTATTTTGGTTTATAAGAGCCTTTTGCTTGACCGTATTCACAATTAAAACAATGCCTAATCATAGGTTTTCTAATCATTATATCACACCTCACCCATCAACATTCTTTCCAACGCCTCATCTTCATTCACACCTTTGTTTGCTTCTATCCTTGCAAGCTTTTCCTCTCGTTCCTCTACTGTGAGGTTAGGGAACAGCCATTGCAATTCGTCAGCTTTTTCCGCAATTCCTCTGTCAACCGCATTTGCAAGACGCTGATATTGTGCTTCCTCATCAGCGAATGGGTCAAAGAAGTCAATTTTGACCGTGTATAAATCACTTGGCACATTTAAGAATATGCCGTCAGCCTTTAGCGTTTGCTCTACGCCGTTTTTAATCGATGTATGTATCTTATCTATCAACGCAATGGTTGAAGCGTTTGCACGGCGGATTTCGGTCGCTGTGGTAGCCGATACGCTTTCAAACGGTGTTAAAAAGCCTTTATCCGTGCCGACTTGTTGCTCATACTGTGCCATATCGTTGACAAGTTTTGAATAATAAGCCGAATATCGGATTTCGGGGCTGAATATGTCAATAGCACTTCCGGTAGTTCCTGCCGTCTTGCCGATAGGGAATATGCCCTCTGGCATTGTCCAGCCGTCTTTTCCTTTTGCGTCCTTTCCTCTTACAAGAGTTCTCGGGTCTGCAAAGATTTTGCTTTCCGCTCTTTCAAATTCGGTTTCGATAAGCTTCAAATCGTTAAAACATCTCTGCTCGATTTCTTCGCACCCGAATGTCAGCGGAACGCCGTATACCGGTTGAAAACCTCTGCTTGATGTGGGGGATTTGAAACGACCTACACCGATAAAGTCAACATTTGTCAGCTGATACACACTTTCAAACTCCGCCCACTCGCCAAAGGTTACTCGCTCATAGCGTTCGTTTGTCGTGTATGTTTCAATTGTCAGCGTGTTACCGTCAAGGGTATGTCTGCGGACGAGAAGATAAGTGTTATTCTTATCGTCAATATACTCGTCAATTATGCCGAATATGCCCGTTATTTCTTCGCCGTCCATACCGGTAACAACAACCTTGTCCCTTGACACATAACGATGATACAGCTTTCCGTTTCCATTGGTAGCAGGGAACACCCACACATCGCCGTGACCGAGCATATCAGCCGTAAAGTCAAATCTCTTGCTTTCAAGGTCTTTTATAAGTTCTTTCAGCGGCTCTGCTTGTGTACTGTCGCTTTCAATGTCAAAAGTCGCTTCCGTGTTCGCAAGATTATTCAGCTTTGACACGAATATTGACAAAAAATTTATCCGCTTCGTGTCCTCGTAGTGCCGGAAAATAAATACACTTTACAGAGTGTATTTATTTTTTTTTCATCTATCGGCAAAAATATAATGGCTAAATAAGTGAGAACTTTGCCGATATCGATATATTAGATATATTATATCTATGAGTGAGGGATTGTTATCGGAACAGAATAAGTTTAAAAAGATTTGGAGTATTTTAAAGTGCTGTATAAAGAATAAAAAAAACGGATGCAATTTAACTTGCATCCGTTTTACATATAAATCAGTTTGTGATTGTCAATTCAGTATCCTTATCGAAGATGTGAATCTTATGAGCATCAAGAACAACATCGATTTCGTCACCGACACCGGCTGTTGAACGCTGATTAACTCTTGCAACGAAAGGAGCACCTGCAATTGTCAAATACAAATATGTTTCAGCACCCATCATTTCTGTTACATCAACCTTTGCTTTAACAACACACTGTGGGTTGTTTGCAACAAAGTTTTCATCATCATGAATATCTTCAGGTCTGATACCGATAACAACTTCTTTGCCGATATAATCCTGAATTTCGGGTCTTGAAGCTTTTCCTTCGGGAATCAAAACTGATTCACCGTTGAATTCAGCATACAAGCCGTCAGCCTTTTTAACGAGTTTAGCGTTTATGAAGTTCATTTGAGGACTTCCGATAAAGCCTGCAACGAACATATTGCAAGGATGTTGGTAAAGATTAGCCGGTGAATCAACCTGCTGAACAATACCGTCTTTCATAACAACAATTCTTGTACCCATTGTCATAGCTTCTGTTTGGTCGTGAGTTACATAGATAAATGTTGTCTGCAATCTCTTGTGAAGCTTATTGATTTCTGTTCTCATTGCAACTCTCAATTTAGCATCGAGGTTTGAAAGAGGTTCGTCCATCAAGAATACTTTAGGATCACGAACGATAGCACGACCCAAAGCAACACGCTGACGCTGACCGCCGGACAAAGCCTTAGGCTTACGCTCTAACAAATGAGTGATATCGAGAATACGTGCAGCCTCTTCAACACGACGCTTGATTTCGTCCTTAGGTGTCTTGCGAA
>CAZGZZ010000052.1:0-11518 GCA_964530315.1 uncultured Lachnospiraceae bacterium | reverse complement strand
AAGACTCCGCCCTCTCACGGCGGCGACAAGGGTTCGATTCCCTTACGGGTCACCATAACAATATTATCCGAACTTTGTGTGTTTCGATTTCTTGAAAATCCGCTTCCTGTTTCTGAAGGTGGCTATGGAAAGCCACTTGAAAATAAAAACGGAAATAACCTATCTGGTTTTTTGAAAATCAAACTTAAAAGTGACGGTATCCGTGTGGTGTATAAACTTGTCGAAATTGAAGAACAAATGCTCGTTGTTGTAATTGGAGCAAGTATATGACATAGCACAGCAGAGGACAGAAAAACATGACCTATAATCGAACCCCATCTGAGAATGAAATCAGATGGGGTTTTTTCATATGTCATATAGAATAATGTCATCGATAAATACTTCTTTTTTCGCTTTATTGGCGAGCGACCCTATGTGGTCGCCTGAAAAGCCTTACGATGGTTGAGATGTTTTTTAATATTCAACTTTATCTACACGCTGTTTTAATTTTCGGAGAGTTCGAGTTTACTGACCGAAACCTCATATGCCGTTCTTGTCACAATCTCATCCTCGGACAATTTTTTTTGGTAATCTCTTGATTGAATTCTTCCCCATACCTTAACATTATCTCCGACCTGAAAATTTTTGCAATATCGTGCATTGCGTCCCCAGGCGATAACCGGTATGTAGTCTGATTTATTATAGGTTCGGTTCACTGCAAGAAGCAAATCGGTGATTTCTCTTCCGAACGGTGTTGTTCGATAAACGGGTTCTTTGCAGACATATCCGTTGAGAAACAGTGAGTTCGGATTTTTTTGGTTATCGGGGTCGGAGTTTACAATATCCTTTGCAAAAACAGTGAGAATTAACTTATTATCCCCATTTTCACTGCTGTTATATGAACGGAACTGTCCCGAAATTTCAACCGATGTTCCCACAGAAAGTTCCAAATCGGACAAGAGCCTTTCGGACACCATCACCTTTATCCGGTCGCTTGTACCCGACAGACGGGGGATTTTCAAGGTGAATGTATAAAAGCTTTCTCCGAAAATTTCGTGATTAAACTGCAATTCATCCTCAACAATACCGCATACCTCGGCAAGGTTGTTGTTGGTATTGGTTTCCATAAATGTATTCCTCCTTCAAAATTGTCATATTTTCATTTATAAACTATTCTATTCATTGAATTTCGGTAATATACCACAAATAGAAATACTTGCTCCGAATTGTGTAAAAAGCTAACTCTTTTTGTGCAGATGCAGTTTGTTATCGGAACTTTTTCGGGTTGAAATCGGAACGGAGCATAAAAGAGCGGCAATAACCGCAGGGAGCTGGCTTTCTATATCACGGTTATTAATTGGATAAACGGGAATTTCACCTATTTCTATATCCTCCGAAAAAAGGCGGGGCAAAGCACGCTGTATGCATATGACAAAAGCTTTTGATTCGGTGAAATACTCTATCGAGGAAACGGTGACGCTTGAATTGGGCGAAAAACCGTAATCTATGGCGTTTTTGTGTTCAAGCTTCGGGAGATAACCGTTGTCGGTATTGTAAATCAATATGGTATTTTCTCCGACACATTCCGCAAGTGCGGATGTTACAATTCTTCCGTTCGGTGCATTGTCAATTATCAAAATGTCAAGAAGAATGGGATATATCAGCTTGTAATTAAAAATTGTAATGGTATATAAAACACCGTTTTTCTCCAAAAAATTAAGCTTTGATTCAATATTTTTTGAATTTTTTTCGACAGCACAGGAAATATTATTTATTTCAAAAAGATTTAAAAGAGTTTTTGCTATAGCTTGGTAATTTTTCGGTGCAACTATACCTATTTTTATCATTCTCAACACTCCGTCACATATTTCGTTTTATTATTGTTTTCCGAAAACACAAGAATATACTGAAAAAACAAAAAAATCACCGTTAGATATTGACAAAATTCAAAAATGATGTTTAAATATAGAAAGTGTAAAAAAAGAGGTGTCAGAAATGAAAATTTTAATTGAGTTATTTTGGGCATTTGCAAAAATCGGAGCGGTTACATTTGGCGGAGGCTACGCTATGCTTCCGATATTGCAAAGAGACATTGTCGAAAAAAATAATTGGGCGACAGAGGACGAGCTTATGGATTATTTTGCTATAGGTCAATGCACGCCGGGAGTTATAGCCGTCAATACAGCAACTTTTATCGGCTATAAGCAAAAGGGAATACTCGGCGGAATTGTTGCAACCCTGGGTGTAATATTTCCGTCAATAGTCATAATAAGCATAATTGCAGCGTTTATATCGAATTTTTCCGATTATGCGGCAGTCAAATATGCTTTCAACGGAATAAGGATTTGCGTGTGCGTTTTGATTTTCAATGCTGTGGTGAAGCTTTCAAAGGGAGCACTTGTTGATAAGTGGGCATGGATGATTTTCCTTGTTGTATTTTTGTTGTCATTCTTGTTTGATGTTTCGGCTACAATATTGGTCGTTGCAGCGGGAATTGTCGGATATTTGATTATGAGATTGAGAAAGGCGGCAAAGAAATGATATTGATAGAACTGTTTTTTTCTTTTTTTAAGGTAGGACTTTTTGCGGTTGGCGGAGGTCTTGCAACATTGCCTTTTCTCTATGAAATGGCAAATGCTCATGATTGGTTCGATGTCGGCTTGATATCAAATATGATTGCGATATCGGAATCAACCCCCGGCCCTATCGGAATAAATATGGCAACATATGTCGGATATCTTAATTCCGGCGTAATAGGTGCGATAATCGCTCCATTGGGTGAAGTTACACCGTCTATTATAACAATCTCAATCATTGCCGGATTTTTGAAGAAATTTAAGGATAATGAAACTGTAAAGTATGTTTTTTACGGACTTCGTGCCGCTTCGTGTGCATTGATTGCGGCGGCAGGTCTTGGTGTTGTGAAGATTGCATTTTTCGACGAAACCGTAAAGGATTTCTTCTGGCAGGGTGCAATTATGGCGGTTATACTGTATTTTGCCATAAAAAAATTGAAATGGCATCCCGTCATATTTATTGCAATTTCGGCGGCGATAGGAATAATATTTCAATTCAGTTTTTAAAAAAGACTGCCGAAGCAGTCACAATAATTTTTGATATTCAGAATTTTGCCCCATCGCAGTGACGGTGTGAATTATTCACACCGTCGGGGCGGATTTTTTAAAAATCCTTTGAATCAAACCTCTTCATATCGGTTTTCAACATAACACAAAAGCTCACAATCGCTGAAATCCGATAAAATATCTTTTAAAATTTCCAAAGCATCAATATTTAAAACAGTCATATTTTGGTCAAGCGAAGCATATACTTCTCTTAAGGACTCGCATATGCAGTCGGAACAGAAAATATGAGATTTTATGTTGTGAAGCTTTTTTTTTGACGAACCGCATTCTTCACAGCAGTCCGTATTTTGTTCTGTGAAGCAATATGAATCTTCTTCGGTTTGAAGTCTTTGCCGTTCAAGCTCCGAAACGGCGTATTGCGAATAATTTTTATAGTACATCGGAACCTCCTTGGTGCACTATGCAACAACAATGAAATGATATCACATTTGACTTTTGATGTCAATGGCGTTGTGCAATATTTTTCTAAATATGTGCATTATGCCACACGAAATTTGGGTAATATGGTGAAATATGCAAGAAAATGTCAAAAAATGTTGCATTGTGCTATAATATGTGTTATAATAATATTGTAAGAAAAGTATAATGTTGAAAGGTCGGTAGTAAAAATGTATGATTTGAAATTAATCGGCGAAAGGATAAAAGAGGTCAGAAAAGAAAAGGATATGACCCTTGAAGATGTTGCAAAAAGAATAGGTGTTGCAAAATCAACGGTTCAAAGATATGAAGCAGGGTTGATTTCATCGCCCAAGCAGCCCGTTCTTGCCGCAATGGCAAAGGCTATGGGAGTGAATGAGGAATGGCTTTGCGGAATGAGTGATACAAAAGAAGAACAGGTCTTGAAGAACGAAGAGGAAACAGTTGTTCCCGTTCCCGTGATAGGCGAGGTTTCGGCAGGTATGGGAAAAAGCATAACCGATAATATTATGGGATATATTTTCGAGGAAAAGGGACTTTTGAACGGTGACGGAGATTATGTGTATTTAAAGGTCAGCGGCGACAGTATGTATCCCGAATTTAAAGAGGGGGATTTGGTTTTTGTCAAATGTCAGCAATCCGTTGAGTCGGGAAGCTATGCGGTTGTGACGGTTGATTCGGAGCTTGGAATGGTTAAAAGAGTAATATACGGAAGTGATTTTGTTGAGCTTCAATCGGTAAATCCGATGTATCCGCCAAAAAGGTTTGAAAATGAGGATGCGTTGAGAGTGAGAGTTTTCGGACAGGTAAAAGGAATGAAAAGAGTTTTTTGATGGTATATATACTTGACAAAACAGTCTAAAAACATTATACTATTCTATATTCATAAAATTAAAAAGAGGTATATCGATGAAACATAAGGAATATATAGCGAATAAGATAGCAGAAGAAACAAAAATAGATGAAGCCGAGCTTTTGAAGGTTATGGAAATTCCGCCCGAACCCAAAATGGGCGATGTTGCTTTCCCGTGCTTTATTTTGGCAAAGGCAATGAGAAAAGCTCCTCCAATGATTGCCGCAGAGCTTGCAAAAATTTTCGCATCGGACGAAAACTTTGAAAAGGTTGAAGCGGTCGGCGGATATCTTAACTTTTTCTTTAAAAGAGGAACATTTATAAAAGAAGTTATGGAAGCTGTCAAAAATTCCGACGGAGAATTTGCAAAATCGGATGAGGGAAAGGGAAAAACGGTTCTTGTGGAATATTCTTCACCGAATATCGCAAAACCTTTTCATATAGGACACCTTTTTTCGACGGCTGTGGGGAATTCGCTTGCGAGAATTTATAAATATTTGGGTTACAATGTGGAAAGACTCAATCACCTCGGAGATTGGGGAACACAGTTCGGAAAACTTATATCCGCATATAAAAGATGGGGAAAAAGCGAGATAATCGAAAAAGACCCGATAAATGAGCTTTTGAAAATATATGTAAAATTCCACGAGGAAGCGGAAAAAAATCCCGAGCTTGAGGATGAGGCAAGAGAATATTTCAAGAGTCTTGAAAACGGTGACGAAGAAACAACCAAGCTTTGGCAGTATTTCAGAGATGTGAGCTTGAAAGAATTCAAGAGAGTTTATGATATGCTGGGTGTTGAGTTTGATTCTTATGCCGGCGAAAGCTTTTACGGAGATAAAATGCAGGAAGTTGTCGATATCCTTGACGAAAAGGGTCTTTTGTGCGAAAGTGACGGGGCAAAGGTTGTTATGCTTGACGAATTGAATGTTCCTCCGTGCATAATCTTAAAATCGGACGGAGCAACAATATATGCAACAAGAGATATTGCGGCAGCTCTTTACAGAAAACGCACATATGATTTTGCAAAGAATATATATGTTGTCGGCACGCCGCAGGCACTTCATTTCAAACAGATTTTTGCCGTAATCAAAAAGGCAGGTTTCGATTGGGCAGATGACTGTGTTCATGTCGGATTCGGTCTTGTTAAATTCCCCGACAAAAAGCTATCGACAAGACACGGTGATGTCGTATTTTTGGAGGATGTTTTGAATGAATCCATTCAAAAAACTCTTGATATCATAACACAAAACAGTCCGGAAATGGAGAATAAAGAAGATGTTGCAAAGAAAATCGGTATCGGTGCTATTCTTTACGCATTCTTGAAGAACAGCAGAGAAAAGGATATTGTGTTCTCTTGGGACAGTATGCTTGATTTTGAAGGTGAATCCGCACCTTATGTTCAATATAGCTATGCAAGAGGCAGAAGTATCTTGAGAAGATGTGATATTGATTATTCCGATGTCGATTTCTCATTGGTGACATCGGATGAAGAATATGAGCTTGTTAAGCAGATAAATTCTTTCAAAAACGCAATATCTGATGCAGCAGCGAAAAATGAGCCGTTCTACATAAACAGATATGTGACAAATCTTGCAAGATGCTTCAATAAATTTTATAACAATTACCCGATTTTAAAGAGTGATGTTGATGATGAAACAAAGAAAGCAAGACTTGCGCTTGTGGATGCGGCAACGCAGGTTATAAAATCGGCATTGCTTTTGTTGGGAATAGAAACAGTAGAAAGTATGTGATTTGATGGAAATAGGAATATCTAATGAATTGATTTATATATTCAGGGTCATAATTGCCGGTATATGCGGAATAATCATCGGATATGAGCGTAAAAGCCGTGCAAAGGAAGCAGGTATAAGAACACATTTTATCGTTGCGAGTGCGGCAGCATTGATGATGGTTGTTTCAAAGTATGGTTTTTTTGACCTGCTTTCCCTTGCGGCAGATACGGGTGGAGATATAAAGCTTGACCCGTCAAGATTGGCATCGAGCATTGTCAGCGGTGTCGGATTTTTGGGTGCGGGTATGATTTTTGTGCAGAAATACACAATAAAAGGTTTGACAACAGCTGCAGGAATTTGGGCGACAGCCGGAATAGGTATGGCAATTGGCGCGGGAATGTATATTACGGGTATTTTATTCACCGTTGTAATCTATTTTGCACAGGTACTGCTTCATAAGGATTCTAAATTTCTTATGGTGCGTCATATGATGATTTTGCGGATATACGGCGTTGAAAAACAGGGCTTTATCTCCGATATTTCAAGAACATTGAAAGTTAAGGATATTGTTGTTGAGGATTACGATGTTTCAAGAAATGTTAAGGATAATACATTTGATTATGCGGTGACCGTTGAAGTGCCGAGAGAAATCGATGAAGAGGATGTGTTGTCACTTATCGAATATGACACCACACTTGAAACAATGAGATGATTGAAATCGCACATTTGATTGTGCGATTTTTATTTTTGCAAAGAATTATTGCTTTACAAATCGGGCAAAATGTGTTATACTGTTAGAAAATGAGATGTGGAGTGATATTGATGAGCAATATTTGGCATGATATTAACCCAAGAAGAATTTCGGCAGACGATTTTGTTGCTTGCATTGAAATTCCAAAAGGCGGAAAAAACAAGTATGAAATGGATAAGGAAACAGGACTTTTATGCCTTGACCGTGTTTTATACACATCAACTCACTATCCTGCAAATTACGGATTTATTCCGAGAACCTATGCCGCAGATGACGACCCGTTGGATGTATTGGTTTTGTGCCAGGAAAGCATAGTGCCGATGACACTGGTTCGTTGCTATCCGATAGGCGTAATAAATATGGTTGATAATGATGCGGAGGATGAGAAAATTATAGCAATTCCATTTAATGACCCGTCATTGACCTGTTATTCGGATATTTCACAGCTTCCAAAGCATACATTTGATGAAATAAAGCACTTCTTCAAGGTTTATAAATCACTTGAAGAAAAGGAAACGGTTGTCAGCGAAGTTATGGGTTGTGAACAGGCAAAAGAAATTATCAGAAATTGTATAGAACGATATAAGGATTCCTTTTGTTAAAAACATAAAAAATGAAAACTCCGGAGCATTCAAGTTCCGGAGTTTTCATTTTTTATAAAATTATTTAACAAGATTTTTTGTGTCGATTGCAATCATCAATTCCTCGTTTGTAGGAATAACAAGAGTTTTAACCGATGCACCGTCTGCGGTGATATCTGTTGCTTTTCCTCTTATCTTGTTAGCCTCTTCGTCAATTTTAATTCCCATAAAGCCGAGTCCATCAACAATTTCCTTGCGGCAGTATGCATCATTTTCGCCGACACCCGCCGTAAATACAACGGCGTCAACGCCGCCCATTGCTGCAGCATATGAACCGATGAGCTTCTTAACGCTGTAGCAGAACATATCAAGTGCAAGTTGTGCTCTGTCATTTCCATCGGAAGCGGCTTTTGAAAGGTCTCTGAAATCGCTTGAAACGCCCGAAACACCGAATACACCCGATTTTTTGTTCATAAGTGTATCAACTTCTTTTGCGGTCATTCCTTCATTTTCCATAATATATGTAACAACGGCAGGGTCCATAGAACCTGTTCTTGTTCCCATAACAACGCCGTCCAAAGGAGTGAATCCCATTGATGTGTCAACGCATTTTCCACCGTCAACAGCCGATACGGAAGAACCGTTGCCGAGGTGACAAGTGATAATCTTCAAATCTTCAATCGGCTTGCCGAGCATTTTTGCGGCTTCAGCGGAAACGAAACGATGGCTTGTTCCATGGAAACCGAATTTTCTGATTTTATATTTTTCATAATATTCATAAGGAAGTGCGTACATAAATGCTTTCTTCGGCATTGTCTGATGGAAAGCTGTATCGAAAACAGCAACCTGTGCAACATCGGGCATAATCTTTCTGCAAGCTTCGATTCCGATGATGTTTGCAGGATTGTGCAAAGGTGCGAGAGGAGAACATTCCTCAAGGGCTTCCATAACCTTTTCGTCGATTATGCAGGAATCGGCAAAGATTTCACTTCCGTGAACGACTCTGTGTCCTACTGCATCAATTTCACTCATTTGAGAAATAACGCCGCATTCGGGGCATACAAGTGCGTCGATAACCATTGAAATTGCGTCGGAATGGTCTTTCATATCCTTGCAAAATTCTTTTTCAATGCCCTTTGCAACATTTTTGTGTGTAAGCTTTGAATCGGCAATGCCGATTCTTTCGCACAAACCTTTTGCCATTACATTCATTGAATCCATATCGATTAACTGATATTTCAAAGATGAACTTCCTGCGTTAATAACTAAAATTTTCATATTAATATATCCTCTCTTCCATTATTATGCTTGTGCCTGAACGCAAGTAATTGCAACAACACCCACGATATCGTCGGCAGAACAGCCTCTTGAAAGGTCGTTTATAGGCATTGCGATACCCTGTGTAACAGGACCGTATGCTTCAGCCTTTGCAAGTCTTTGAACAAGCTTGTATCCGATATTTCCGGCATCAAGGTCAGGGAATACCAAAACATTTGCTTTGCCGGCAACAGGTGAGCCGGGAGCTTTTGATTCTCCGACAGATGGAACGATTGCGGCATCAAGCTGGAGTTCTCCGTCAACCTTCAAATTCGGGTTGTTTTCCTTACATATTGCGGTAGCTTCAACAACCTTGTCAACATCGGCGTGTTTTGCACTTCCTTTTGTTGAGTGTGAGAGCATGGCAACGATTGCTTCTTTTTCGGCAAGAAGCTCAAATGATTCAGCCGAGCAAGCGGCAATTGCGGCAAGCTTTTCCGGGTCGGGGTTTTGTTCAAGACCGCTGTCTGCGAAAATAAATGTACCGTCAGCACCGTATTCGCAATCGGGAACAACCATAAGGAAGAACGCTGATACAAGCTTAACACCCGGTTTTGTTTTGATAATTTGCAAGCTTGGTCTCAATGTGTTTGCGGTTGAATGGCAAGCACCGGAAACAACACCGTCGGCATCTCCGGCTTTAACCATAAGACACGCATAGTACATATAATCGCCGAGAGCGATTTTCTTTGCTTCCTCGTATGTGAGTCCCTTTGACTTTCTCAATTCAACAAAGAGATTGAGATATTCTTCTGTCTTTTCGTATGTATAGGGGTTGATGATTGTTGCTTTTGAAATATCGTAGCCCTTTCCGTTTTCTTCAACCTCTTCGGGAGTACCGATAATGATTATGTCGGCAATGTCCTCCTTTAAGATTTTTTCGCAAGCTTCGTAAATTCTCTTGTCCATCGATTCGGGAAGAATGATGGTTTTCTTGTCCGATCTTGCTCTTTCTTTGATTCTGTCAATAAATGCAGCCATTTTCTATTCTCCTTTTATAAAAAATACATATCCATACAATCTATATTATATACCAATCGTTTTAAATTTACAAGTATTTGGAATAAAAAAATTAAATATATTGACACAAATTGTCGGTTTAGAGTATAATATGTAGGCAAAATAAAGTAGAAAAGAGAGAATAAAATGGTAAAAGCAGTTATTTTTGATTTGGACGGTACCGTTTCGGATACATTGTCAGCAATCACATATTTTGGTAATTTTGCCTTGAACAGTTGCGGCTTCGGTTCGGTTGACAAGGAAAAATACAGATATTTTGTCGGTGACGGAAAGGTTTTGCTGATTCATCGTATGCTTGCGTATCATAATGCCGATACCGAGGAAAATTTTAAAATGGTTGAGGCGAAATATGATGAAGAATATGAAAAAAATCCGACATATATGACAAGTGCGTTTGATGGAATTTCGGAGGAACTGAAAAAACTGAAAAAACACGGTATAAAAATTGCCGTTTTATCGAATAAACCCGATAATGTGACGGTTATGGTCGCAAAAAAGCTTTTCGGTGATTTATTTGATGTTGTTCACGGTCAGCGTGAGGGCATAAAAACGAAGCCGGAGCCGCAGGGTGCTGTCAGCCTTGCAGAGGAGCTCGGAGTGCGATGTGAAGAATGTGTTTTCGTTGGGGATACGAATGTTGACATATTCACGGCAAAGAATGCAAATATGAAATCAATAGGTGTTTTGTGGGGTTTTCGTGACGAAGAGGAACTAAAGGATGCAAAGGCTGATTTTATCATAGAAAAAACAGATGAATTATTCAAAACAATTTTAAAAATAGAAAACGAGTAAAAAAGAGAAAAACGAAGAAAAAAAGAGAATAAAAGAGATTTAAAAAAGTATTTTAATTTTTTTGAAAAAAGTGTTGACAAGTTGCAAAAAAAGTAGTATCATATCTCTTGCAGGTTTGATGAGGATTAATCAAACGAATTACTAATTACGATATAAGGAGGAAATTTCAATGAGCAGCTATTTGGCAAAGCCACAGGAAATTAACAGAAAATGGTACATCATTGATGCACAGGATAAGCCTTTGGGTCGTGTTGCGGCACAGGCAGCAAGCATTTTGAGAGGTAAGCATCTTCCTACTTTCACACCTAATGTTGATTGCGGCGATCATGTTATAATCATTAACGCAGCAAAAGCAGTTTTGACAGGTAACAAGCTTAATCAAAAGGTTCGTTACTATCACACAGGCTGGGTAGGCGGAATTAAAGAAATTCACTACAATAAGCTTATGGCAGAAAACCCCGAGAAGGCAATTATGTATGCTGTTAAGGGTATGCTTCCGAACACAACAATCGGCAGAAAAGCTTTGACAAGACTTCGTGTTTATAAGGATGATCAGCATGAACACGCAGCACAAAAACCCGAAAACTGGAACGGTGAAATAAAGTAAGGAGGATTTTAAAATGGCAAAAGAACAGTACTATGGCACAGGCAGAAGAAAGTCTTCCGTTGCAAGAGTTCGATTGGTTCCCGGAAACGGAAATGTTACTATTAACGGAAGAAATATAGATGATTATTTCGGTCTTGACACATTGAAGGTTATCGTTCGTCAGCCGTTGGTTTTGACATCAACAATTGCTAAATTTGATGTTATCGCCAAGGTTGAAGGCGGTGGATTCACAGGTCAGGCAGGTGCTATTCGTCACGGTATCGCAAGAGCTTTGCTCGAAGTTGATTCGGATGAATATAGAGCAACTTTGAAACAGGCAGGC
>CAZGZZ010000051.1:0-11742 GCA_964530315.1 uncultured Lachnospiraceae bacterium | reverse complement strand
TCCACATAATCACAATTATGTGGAACAGTTGAAAATAAAAGGGGGATTGCGTTGTGGCAATTATTGATGTCATCAAATATGACGGTAATCCGGATGTGTTTGCATGGAAATATCCAAATAATGAGTTGGGTACATGGACACAGTTAATCGTCAACGAATCGCAAGAAGCCATATTGGTGAAGGGTGGACAGGTATGTGATGTTTTTGGGGCAGGCAGACATACACTGGATACTGCCAATATACCGATTTTAAGCAAGCTGATAAATATTCCGTTCGGAGGGAAATATCCCTTTGTTGCCGAAGTGTGGTATATAAATAGAGTTTTTTCGCTTGATGTGAAGTGGGGAACTTCAACTCCAATTCAGCTTCAAGATCCGAAATACAAGGTGTTTGTACCGGTAAGAGCTTTTGGTCAATTTGGAATACAAATCGAAGAATCTAAAAAGTTTTTATTAAAGCTTGTCGGTACTCTTCCGCAATTTGATAAGGGAAGCATATTAAAATTCTTTCGTGGAGTATATCTAACCAAAGCAAAAGATATTATTTCATCATATTTAGTACATAAAAATATCAGTATATTGGAAATTAACGCATATCTTGATGAAATTTCCACATATTTGCAGGAAAAAATTTCACCAACATTTGATGAGTATGGAATTAAGCTCGTTTCATTCTTTGTAAATGATATAAATGTTCCGGAGGATGATACTGCTGTTATTCAACTAAAAAATGCTCTTGCAAAAAGAGCGGAAATGGATATTGTCGGATACAGTTATCAGCAGGAGCGTTCATTCGATACATTGGAGGGTGCGGCTACAAATCCCAATTCTATGCAAGGCGGACTAATGGGTGCAGGCATTGGATTGGGAATGGGCGTCGGTGTTGGCGGGGCAATCGGTCATCAGTTTGGCGGACTGACACAGACACTGAATATCAACGATACAAAGGAATGCCCGAAATGTGGGATACGAATTGGAATAAATGAAAAATTTTGTAATCATTGCGGTTATGATACAACAAGCACACCAAAAGAAGATGAGACAAAAGGTAGGGAAAAAAGATGCTCATCTTGTAATGCACCATTAGCCGAAAATACAAAATTTTGTCCTGAATGCGGAAAAAAATATAATCCCTGCAATTATTGTAAAGCAGATATGCCTGATGGTGCAACATCGTGTTCGATATGCGGCAATAAACTTCCTACTCCTTGTCCAAAGTGTGGGAATTTATTAAGTGAAAACAGCAAATTCTGTTCTGAATGTGGTCATTCACTGGTAAAGAAATGCAATAACTGCGGACGACAAATAGAAGATAACAGTAAATTTTGCCCTGAATGCGGAACAAAAATTGAATGAGGGGGAGAATGAAATGTTAAAAAAATCAAAAGCCGTTGCTTTAATTTGCGGCGGAATATCGGTAGCGGCAACGGTAATATTTTATCTTTTGACATTTGATAATATTTTCACGATGCCAATGAGATATGTGTCTTTGATGTTTCTGCTATTTGTTGAATGTATAGGAACGGTGAAAGCACTTAATGTCAGAAAATCAATATTTGGAGTTGCCAATATTTTGACAAGTTTTATTCATTTGGCTTTTGTGTTGGTAATGTCGATTATATTTGTAAATGCATTTCCGTTACTTTTGAAAAAATATATATTATGGAATATTTTGCTCTTGTGTGCGTTGTTTGTTGTTGACATAATAATTATTTATTTTGAAAAGTATGTTAATGAAAAAAACAATGCATTATCTGAAAGCCGTGAGGTTATCGATGACTTAAGTATGAAGGCAAAAGCCTTGATGAGAGAATATGGTGAGGGTTCTTATAAAAAGGATTTGGAGGAAATATCCGAAATGCTTACATATTCCGACAACAGTGTACTATCAAACGATGAGGCGGTGATTTCAGACAAGCTTGATGAATTGCGGAATTTGTTGGATGTTTCGTATGATAGACTACCACAGAAAATATCAGAGCTCAAAAGTATTATAAAACTGCGAACTTTGAAAATTAAGAATACTAAAAGAGGTAATTATTGAATTTAAGGAGGTGATTTAAAGTGAACGATAAAGGAAAAATCAGCGGATGGTATTCGTGGCCGGTAATAATTTTAGTTTTATGTATATTTTGGCCCGTAGGTATATTTTTGATAATAAAGCGTATTTCACTTGACAAAAAAACCGCTATGAGGGCAGAAAAGCTTATAGGTGGCATAGGCATTGCATCATATTGTTTTGCCGGAGTTGGATTTCTTACTTGTTTTACCGAGGGATTTGGCTCGGAAGATATAGGCTTGATATTATTTTTTGGTATTGCGGGGTTTGTGTTATGTAAACTTTCTCAAAAAATCAAAAGAGATGCAGAAGATGTCAAAAAATATTTATCTGTTATTGTAAATGGAAACGAAAGACAAATAGATGCTATAGCAACTTCAATGGGCAAATCTTATGATGTGACAAAAAATGATATTCAAAAGTTAATAAACAAAGGGTATCTGAAAAATGCTTATATCAGTGAAGGTACAAGAGAGATTGTTTTGCCAAGTAACAATACTCAAGAACAAGTTGGCACAACGATAAATGTTACAACAAAAATAGCTTCTTGCCCTTGTTGTGGTGCAAATAATACAATTATGGGTAATGTCGGAGAATGTGAATACTGCGGTTCACCGTTAAAATAACAAATATATGGGAGGATTATAAAATGGATAACAAATGGTATCAAAAAGGATTGGATTGGCTTTTGGAAAGGGATAATGCAGGAAAGAAATGGTATAAGAGAAGAATTGTTTGGGTTGCTTTTGTTATAGTGATTGTGCTTATAATGCTATTAAATCCGAAAGATGGTAAAAAGGACAGCAAAAACATAAACGGTGACAGTATTCCGAATGTATTCGGAATTACATATACCGATGCTGTTGAAGTTTTGGAAGCCGACGGCTATGAAGTAAAAGCTGTTGAAACAGCTGTTAAAGGTATATCGGACAAGCTTTTGTATCCGTTGGAAAGCGTTGAAAAGGGCTCTGTGTTTAAAATCGATGATTATATTTTGGATGGTAATGGCAATTTGACTCTTAATTATGAAATATTGTATGGCGAAAATATGGCATCGGCAGATAAAAACATTGTAATTTACTACGCAAAAGAAGATTATCAAAAAGAGGATGAAAAAAAATTCGAGGATGTTGCTGTAAGCGAGGTCGTGCCGGAGAAGGAAGAACCGAAAACAACAGAAAATAATGAAAAAAAGGAGGAAAATAAAGAAACAAAGAGCAGCAAAGAAATCGGAGCGGATTTTAAATCTGCAATGGATAGCTATGAAAAATTCTTTGATGAATATGTTGCGATTATGAAAAAATATAAAAATAATCCGAGTGATGTGAGTGTTCTTGCCGATTATACAAAATATATGGGGAAATATACAAAAATGATGGAGGATTTTGAAAAATGGGAAGATGAGGAAATGAATACCGCTGAAATGGCATATTATCTCGAGGTTCAGGGCAGAATAACAAAAAAACTGCTTGAGGTTTCTAAATAAAGTTTTGCCAAATCCTTATGCTTTGAATTGTAAATAAAAAACAGACACAAAAAATCCGACCTATAGCCAATCGGCATAAGGTTCGGATTTTTTGAAATTTAAAGATAAAAATCGTGATTTCCGATTGTTTTCAAAAATTTTCTGTTATTTACAATCCACATACTTTGTGCCTTATCCGGATTGAGAAAATAAAGAGCGTCGCCGACGGTGTTATAGCCGAAAAGAGCTTGCTTTGCGGCTTTATAGCTTTCCTTTGACGGTGTATTATGGATTGCACCGTTAATGGTCGGAGTGAATTGAACGCCGTAGCAGGTATCAAATATGACATCATAAACGCTGTTGGGAAAATCGTTGCTTTCTTTTCTGTTTAAGACAACATTTGCAACGGCGAGCTTTCCGTTGAATTCTTCACCCTCTGCCTCGGCATTTACAATTTTTGCAAGCCAATCAAGGTCATTTTGGGTGTAATTTTTTTCAATGTACTTATCATCGACTGATATATCGTCCTTTTGGATGCAGACGGTATGTGTTTTATCGTTCCATTCGATAGCGGCATTCAGTACACCGCAAAGAAATCTTGCACTGATATACATTTTTGAGTTAATCAAACGGCAATTTGACGGCATTTTTGTTTTTGTGCCGTTTATTTCGGAAATATCACTGTCTTTGAAAACACGAACAGAGGTGTCGGAGGTTTTTAAAAGAGCAGAGTTTGATGTGCTGTCCCAGCTGATTTCATCACAACCGAGAATTTCACCGTACATTCTTAACGGAATCATAGTGTATCCGTCCTCAACGAAGGTATGGACAGATGTGTCTATAAGACATTCATTTACGCTTATATCAACAGGCATAGCTGCTTTTGTCGAATGTGATGTTATAAAGACTGCGGCTGTTATTAAAAGTAGTTTTTTAAAATTCAAACCAATCATTCCTTTCTTTTTATTTTCGTTGCGAGCGGCAGACGAGTGTCACGGGACACCTGTGTTAAAATTATAACACGCATTTATTAACAATTCAACAAACAATTATTCCCATAACATATCTTGACACAAAAGTTAATGTGTGTTATTATGTCAGTAAGATAGTTGGGAGGGATTATATGGTTACGATTGAAAAAAATGCGGTAAAAAAGCTTTCGATAGATAAATGTCTTTGGGGATATGATAAATATAAGCCGGAGGTCACATTGGAATTGTCATATGATGACGAGGGATTTTCGGTTCATTTTGAGGTTCTTGAAAAAAATCCCAAACGGGATGCAAAAAAACACTTTGAAAAGGTACATAAGGATAGCTGTTTGGAGCTTTTCTTGAATTTTTCGCCGAAAACCTCTGACAGATATATGAACTTTGAAGCAAATGCAAACGGTGTGATGAATGTTGCTTTCAGAAAGGACAGATACGAAAAAACGCTTTTATCTTTGGAAGAGGTCGAGAGTTTTAACATTAAAACTGAAATTTTTGATGATTACTGGATTTTGGACTACAAAATAGGATTTGATTTTTTGAAAAAATATTATCCTGAATTTGATATTGATAATTGTGAATATTTATTGGGAAATGCGTATAAATGCGGTGATGAAACGGAAATTCCGCATTATTTGGCACTATTTGAGGTTGGATGCGACAAGCCGGATTTTCACAGACCTGAATATTTTCAAAAATTTATCATATTAAAATAAGAGCCTGACGGCTCTTTTTTTATGCAAAGCTATTGCAAAAGCTATAGAAAAGGTGTATAATTAATGTATAATTATACAATTCCGGAAATGAGGATTTGATATGAAAAATATAACGGTAATTCCGAATGACAAAAAGGACTGCGGACTCAAGGTTACAGGTAAGCTTATTGAAATATTGCAGAACAGAGCAAATATTTTTATGGATAAGAAATTTTCTTGTCTTTCGGGAAATATAACCTTTTTGGATGAGGGAGAGCTTTTTGAAAATACGGACTTTGTTATCGTTCTCGGAGGAGACGGAACAATTCTTGAGGCGGCAGAGCATTGCGGATTGAGAGCTATCCCTATTATGGGAATAAATCTCGGTCGGGTCGGCTTTATGACAGAGGTGGATATATCCGATATGCAATCGGCGTGTGAGTCGCTTTTGTCGGGAAATTTCAAAACAGAAAAAAGAATGATGATGTCGGTTTGTGTCAAAAAAGACGGATATGAGTCTTATTATTATGCTCTCAATGATGTTGTTATTTCAAAAACGGATGCTTCGATGATATCGATAAGTATTCATTCAGATGACGAAAAAATAAACGAATACCGTGCGGACGGTCTTATAATGGCAACGCCGACCGGTTCTACGGGATATTCTTTGTCGGCGGGAGGCCCTGTGGCAGATCCGACAATGGAATTGTTTATAGCATCGCCAATTTGTGCTCACGAGCTTCACGCAAGACCTGCACTTATGCCTGCAGATAAACCGCTTCGCATATCTATATCAAATGAGCTTGGAAACGAGGCGGTGGTAACACTTGACGGCAAGGAAAAGGAAAAAATATCTGTCCTTGATGAGGTTATCATAACAAAATCGGAGCATTATGTTCAAATAGTAAAAATTAAAAATCAATCGTTTTATGATGTTCTTATTCAAAAACTGAAATAATAAAGAGGTATATTATGAGACAAAAAAGACAGTCACAGATTTTGAAAATTATAGCTGAAAATGATATCAAGACCCAGGAACAATTAACCGAGGAATTGAAAAAAAACGGCTTTGACACAACGCAGGCGACGGTGTCAAGAGATATTAAGGAGCTTGGTTTGATAAAAATATCATCATCCGACGGCGGATATAAATATGCATCCAAACAACCTGGAACAAGTGTTGAACCGAAACATATAGATATTTTTTCGGGAGCGGTTTTGAGTGTTTCTTATGCACTGCACACAATTGTTATAAAAACATATCCGGGTATGGCACAGGCTGTTTGCGCATCCTTTGATGCATTGCTCGGAAATAAAATTTTAGGCTCAATAGCCGGTGATGATACTATTTTAATCATAACCGAAAGCGAAGACGCCGCAGGCGAAATGTGTGAGGAACTGAAAAAATATTTCAGAAATTGAGGTTTTTTTATGCTTTGTAATATAGATATAAAAAATGTTGCAGTAATTGAAAGCTTGAGCTTTTCGCCGTCGGGCGGAATGAGCGTTTTGACGGGTGAAACGGGAGCCGGAAAATCGGTTATCATAGATTGTGTGAATTTGATACTCGGTGCAAGAACAAACAAAAATTTGATAAGGTACGGAGAAAAAAAAGCATCTGTTTGTGCTATGTTCACACCGAATAATGAGCTTGCCGAACGATTAAGTGCGGCAGGTATCGATTTTGATGAAGAAATAATTATCAGACGGGAAATAACGGAAGACGGAAAAAGCGTTGCAAGAATTAACACAAATATGGTTCCGGCATCTTTTTTGCGTGAGATAGCACCGTATCTTATAGATATTCACGGTCAGCACGATAATCAAATGCTCCTAAATCCGTCAAAGCACATAGATTGTCTTGATGCATTTGCGGGATTATATGAGCAAAGAAAAGAATACAGAGAGCTTTATGACAAGCTAAAGAAAATAAATACGGAAATCGAGACACTTAACAAAAATGAACAGGAGCGCCTTGCGAGAATTGATTTGCTGGAATATCAAATTAATGAACTTGTCTCTGCCGAACTGAAAGACGGGGAGGAAGAAGAATTAAAGGAGGAGAGTGTTTTGATATCGTCATCGGAGCATCTTTCCAAAAGTGCTGCAGAGGCTTATGCTTATTTGTATGACGGAGAATGTAATGCATATGATTTTTTGAATAAAGCGGTTAATGCGATAGGTGATGGTTCTTGCCCTGATAAAAGCTTGTCACAAATATGCGACCGTATATCGGAAGCACTCTATAATATTCAGGACTGTGCGGGAGAATTGCGAGATTATGCGGAAAAAACAGAGTTTGACAAAGAAAGACTTGACTTTGTGGAAGAGCGTCTCGATTTGATAAAAAAACTTGAAAGAAAATACGGAGCGACCGTCGGAGAATGTATCAAATATTTGAAAAAAGCCGAAGATGAGCTTGATGTGCTCAAAAACAGTGATGAAAAAACTGCGGAGCTTTTAAAAGAAAAGGAAAAAATAACAAAAGAACTTTCAAAAATTGCGGAAAAATTGAGTAAAAAAAGAGAACAGGCGGCGAAGGATTTGTCCGCAAAAATCGAAAATGAACTTCACGAACTTGATATGCCGAGAGCTGAATTTTCTGCGGAAATTACAAAAGCGGAGGATTTTAAATCCTACGGGGTTGATGTTGTTGAATTTATGTTTACAGCCAATCCGGGGCAGCCGTTGGCAGAGCTTGCAAAGATAGCCTCCGGAGGTGAATTGTCCCGTGTTATGCTTGCGATGAAAAGCGTACTTTCAAAGGACGAGGGTGCGGAAACACTGATTTTTGATGAAATCGATACGGGTGTTTCGGGAAATGCAGCAATGAAGATTGCGGATAAGCTTTCGGTGTTGGGGAAATTTAAGCAGGTTATATGCGTCAGCCATCTTCCGCAGCTTGCGGCGGTGGCAGACAATAATTATAAAATCGAAAAAAGAACAGAAGCCGATAAAACATCAACAACTATATCACAGCTTGATTATGAGGGAAGAGTCAGCGAGCTTGCACGGATGATTGACGGCGAAAAAATTACAAAAGCATCCTCCGAGCACGCAAGAGAAATGCTTGAGAGAAGAGGTGTGAAATGAGAGAAATCGGTGTTGTGGAAAGCACAAACGGGCATACTGCGGTGGTGTCGGTCAAAAGAAGCACAGCCTGCGGCGAGTCATGTGCGACTTGTTCGTCAAAATGTAATTTAAAAGGGAATAAGATAACGGCGGAAAATAAGGCTTGTGCGTCTGTGGGAGATGTTGTTGAAATAGAAATGAAAACATCCACTGTCTTAAAATCGGCGTTTATGGTATATATTCTTCCGCTTTTATTTTTCTTTGTCGGATATTTTTTGGCTTGGCAAAAAACGGGAAGTGAACCTAAATCAATGCTTACAGGATTTGTTTTTTTTGCGGTTGTGTTTGTATTTTTGCTGATATGGGACAAACTGAATAAGGACAAGTTTTCAACGGTAATAGTAAATATAATGGAGAAAAGGACATAATATGGAATATTCAATTTTAGTATTAAAACAAACGATAATAATGTTTTTGATAAGCTGTATCGGAATGATATGCTATAAGACAAATATAATAACAAAACAGGCACAAAAGTCATTTTCGGCATTTGTGTTAAAGGTTGTAATTCCTGTCTTTATATTTATGTCGTTCCAGACTGAGCTTTCGGGAGAGCTTATAAACGGTATGATTATGGCACTTATCTTAAGTGTCTTTTCACATCTTATAATGATTGCACTGTCGATGATTTTGATAAGAAAAAATAAGAAAAACGAATATGCAATCGAAAGATTTTCACTTGTTTATACAAATTGCGGATTTATGGGAATACCGCTTGTGGGAGCAGTTTTCGGCACGGAGGGAGCTTTGTATGCGACGGTTTATCTGACAGTGTTTAATGTTCTTGTTTGGACACATGGCTTGATTGTCATAAAGAATAATTTTTCAAAAAAAGAACTAATCGGTGTTTTGACATCACCGACAATGATTGCAATTGTTTTGGGAATTATATGCCTTGCATTCGGAATAAGACTTCCCGAAATTCTATCAAAGCCTTTGGAATACATTTCTGCACTTAATACACCGCTCCCTATGACAATTGCCGGAGTTATGATAGCTCAAAATTCCCTTAAGGAAACTGTGACGGATATCAGAGCAATAGGTGTTTCGGCATTGAAATTACTGGTTGTGCCGATGATTGTGTTTTTGATTATAATGTTCATTCCATGCAATGAAGTTGTTTTGATGTCGGTAATGCTTTCGGTAAGCTGTCCCACAGCAACAATAGGAACGCTGTTTGCAATCGAAAACAACAAAAATGCGGCATATGCATCAAGGATTTTCGCAATAACAACGGTTGCGTCCTCAATAACAATGCCGCTAATGATTTTGTTTGCCGATTTAGTTAAATAATTTCTTCAATGTCGGGAATTTGCGGTGTAATATGGATTGTGTTATAGTAATCGTATATAACCATTCCGGGTTTTGCACCGTTAGGCTTCCTGACATTTTTTATTAATGTATAATCAACAGGTACATTTGATGAATTCCTGCCCTTGGAATAGTAAGCCGCAAGCATAGCGGCTTCTTTTATTGTCGTATCGGGGATATCCTTGTTTACACCGAGCTTTATCACTGTGTGTGAGCCGTGGATTTTTTTTGTATGAAACCACACATCCTGTGAATTTGCAAAGCGAAGTGTAAGATAATCGTTTTGAGTGTTATTTTTTCCGACATAGATATCAAACCCGTCACTGCTGACATAGTGGTGTGGTTTTGATGTGCTTTTTTGATTTTTATTTCCCTTTTTGTTCTGTTTTTTTATAAAGCCGAGATCTGATAATTCATTTTTTATGTCGTTCAAATCAGCTTCGGATGTTGAATTTCGGACAAGCATAAGAGTAGATTCAAAATAATCAAGGTCATTTGTCGCATTTTCGAGCTGTTTCCCTGCCTCGGTTTCGGCTGTTTTTGATTTTTGATAAAGCTTGTAATATCTTTGAGCATTTTGAGCCGGAGTGAGGGTAGGATTTAACGATATTTTCATATCCGAAAGTGTTTCGCTGTAATAATTTTGAACGGTGACCTCTGTTTCTCCCTGTGTAATTGCATAAAGGTTGGTGGTCAGCAAATCGCCTTTGATTTTGTATTCGTCCTTTCTTTTTGCATCATCGAGCGTTTTCTTTAAAATTGCAATTTTTTTTGCAATTCTTTCGATGTTATTGTTCAAAAGATGAACAAGTCCGGAGCTTTTTTGCTTCATTCTTTCCGCACTGTCCCGTTCGGAATAAAATTCAAAAAGAAGCTCATTAACCGAAGAAAAATATTTTTTTTTGGCGATTTCTCCGTATTGGAGGATATCAAACGGAGAAAAGTCGATAATTTTTTCTGATGTGCTTTCAAATATTATACAAGCTTTTTTGGGATATGTAGAAACCTTATTTATTTCATCGTTTATTTTTTTTCGTAAAGCATCTGTTAGTGTCGATGAGTCGGGGGAGTTTGTGCCGATTGCACGAAAAACAATTTCTCTTGCGGTCAGCGGCCCTATTCCCGAAATTTTTGACATTATTTCCTTTTCGGGCGTTGTTCCCGATGCTGAAAAGGAAAGGCAGATATTCTCTATCTCACGGGACAAAATCGGTGTTTTATCCTGCGGTGGGGGAGGAAAATAGGTCAATCCCGGAAGAAGCTGTCTTACGGTGCTGACCGAAAAATCGATATGTTTGATACAATCGATTATCTTATTATCGTCTTTTGTTAAAATTATATTTGAATTTCTGCCCATTATCTCGCAGTAAAGGTGTTTTGTGCCAAGGTCTCCGAATTCATCGTAGGACTCAATGTCAAAACGGATAATTCTCTCTGTGTTGATTTGACTTATTCCCACAAGCTTTCCACTTTGAAGATGCTTTCTCAAAAGCATACAAAACAAAGGTGCTGTTTTCGGGTTTTCCTTTTGAAGAGAGGAAAAATGAATTCTCGGTTGAGCTGAATTTGCCGAAATAACAAGCTTATCGGTCGATGAGTATGATTTTATTATAAGCATAATTTCATCACGCTCCGGCTGATAAATTTTTTCTATACGCCCATTTATCAGTTTGTTGTTGAATTCATCGATAAGATGATGAATTGTGACGGTATCTAAAGCCATTTTTACCTCCAAAATTAATTGTTTTAAAAATTTTTGCAAAAAAAGA
This sequence comes from uncultured Lachnospiraceae bacterium, assembly GCA_964530315.1. GTDB lineage: Bacteria > Bacillota > Clostridia > UBA1381 > UBA1381 > RGIG1988. Next base: position 323 of record CAZGZZ010000051.1, on the reverse strand, counting down.
AGCAGGGAAATCCCTGCATAAAATCTTTTTTATCAGACAGCACGAGTAACCTTTCCCGAACGAAGACAACGAGTGCAGACATTTACAGCTTTCGGAGTACCGTTAACGATAGCTCTTACTCTTCTGACATTAGCCTTCCATGTTCTGTTTGATCTTCTGTGAGAGTGGCTGACTTTAATACCAAAGCTTACACCCTTACCGCAAATATCACATTTTGCCATTAGAATACACCTCCTAAACCGAATTAATCATAAAAACATAACTATTTTAACACAAAAAAATATATTTTGCAATAGTTTTTGTAAAAAAAGTGAAAAAATAAT
>CAZGZZ010000050.1:0-11943 GCA_964530315.1 uncultured Lachnospiraceae bacterium | reverse complement strand
ACGCCGCCGACATAGTAGGTGCTTCCGGTTACGCTGCCTGTGTTATAGCAATTTTCGACTGTGCTATAGTTGCTGTTTAAACCAACCACGCCGCCGACATAGTAGTCGCTTCCGGTTATGCTGCCTGTGTTATAGCAGTTTTCGACTGTGCCGCAGTTCTCACCAACCACGCCGCCGATGCATTTCTTCCCTTTTACCGTACCATCTACATTCAGGTTTTTGATTATACCGCCTCTGCTGATATAACCGAACAAGCCTTGATATTCTGAGGAGTTATTTATATACAAACCGGTTATTTTATGACCGTCGCCGTCAAACGTACCTTTGAATTGATTTATACTGTTTCCGATTGGTGTCCACTGGTTTCCTTCGCCTCCCTTAAGGTCGAGATCCGCCGTCAGCATGACATACTTATCACTGTAGTTATCGCCATCGTTCACGCTGTCGCGAAAGTCTTCGAGCTGTTCAAGGGTTCTGATGAGATAGGGGTTGCTTTCCTTTCCCGTACCGTTTGCAAATATACTTTCGTTGGTTGCCGCAGCTGCGATGCTCATCGGCAACAGCGACACAACAATGACAAACGCCAACATTACCGATAAAAATCTTTTTGTTTTCATAGTTTCCTCACTTTCTTCCGCAATAAATTTGCGGATTTTGTTTAATAGATTTGTTTATCGGTATGCATAACATACCGATAAGGGGATATCCCCTTAAAAATTCGCTTTAATTATTCAATTTCGTTCCAATGTTCTTTTGAATAAACCGGCAAACCATTACCTCCTTTCGTTTCTAACGATTGATACTTTACAATATATCACAATTCTTATAAGAAGTCAATATGTTTTGATATATTTCTCCGGTTTTCATAAGGAATATTTGATTTAATTTGAGGCAAAAAACAGCTCCGATTTTTATATCGAAGCTAATTTTAAGAATAAAAATATTCAATTTTTAGGTTAATAATTTATCTGTTATATTTTATTTCTTCAAAAAAAGCCACATTCGGTTAAATTTGCGAATGTGGCTTAAATTAATTTCAATTTTTTTAAAGTCTTGAAGAAAATTTTTGGAACAAAAGTCATCTTCAATCTATATTTGCAAAAAGCCAAAAAATGCATTAATTTTGATGTCATATCAACGGTTATTGTTTTATACTTACACTTTGTCGCAACGCCGATAATCTGTTTCGGCAAAACAGTTTCGCAAATACTTTCATTATCACCGCAGACGATATAGCTTTCGTCCCGTTTTCCTATCACTCGGTGAAGAATTGTCTTTTCGCCGCTTTTATAAAGCACAATATCATATATTTTTATATTTTTTTTCCAAATATCAACCGTGACCCTATCCCCCGGCCGGATAAAGGGAAGCATACTTGCACCCCTCGGTTCTGTTTCAATTTTCATAATCTATCAAATCAGCATCGGAAAGAATTTTCAAAAATCTTTCCAAATCCTCCCCTGCTCTTATTTTTTCAACTTCATATTCATCACAGATTTTTTCAACAATTTCTTCCTTTGAAATCTCACTGTAAAGAAGCTCTGCAATAAATTTTCCCGTTTTGTTCATTGAAATCATTCCGTTAAAATCGGAATTTTCACCGCCTATTGCAATATATCTTCCGTCTATTTCTTCAATTTTCAGTCCTTTTTTCAACCGCATTTTCAACACCTCCGCTCATAATATTATATGACAACTCCGCCGCATCGATGTTCATATTGCATTTTAGCAAATAAAAATCAATACTCCTTGAAATTTTTCCTATAACCTTTATCATCGGGATAATATTCTTTGTCATTTTAGGAGAAAGCATAACTGAATAATATAATCTTTTTTCCGCCTCCCCTGCTGTCAGTTTTTCAATTTTATTTTCTTTGCTTTGTTCGATAAAGGCAATCGCTCTCATCGGCACGCTTTTGTTTTCGGAAAATCCTTCCTTTCCGCACCAGGGCGTTCCGCTCGCATAAATGCTCGATTCTCTGACACTTATCAAAGGATGATCGCCGTTTATTATTTCGCACCTGTCGCCGAGAAGCTTTTTCCAAAGAAGCATATGGGTTGTTTTCCCCGTTCCGCTGGGAGCCGAAAAGCCGTAGCCTACCCCATCAACCGCACAAACAGCCGAATGAATAAAGGTTTCGCCGTTTTTTATCAAACTTTCTTCAAGTCTTGAAAAAACAGCCGCACTCTCAATTCCCGCATTTTTTTCAACACCGACAAAATCAGCCCCGAATCTTTCCAAAATCTTTGAATACACCTCTTCATCTTCTTCGCTCATCTCAATCCAAAAATCGGCATTTTCAGCATCTGTGACATACTTATCGCACTGTTCGTGAATATAATCATATTTTGCCCTTATTCCCACAATATGCTCCGCAAGCTTTATTTTAAATTCCATTTTGTACCTCATTATTTAAATACGGACAAGAAAATCTTGTCCGTATTTATAAGCATATTAATTAAAGAAATCGTCTCCGGTGTTTTCGTCCGGAATAAGGTCAAAGCTAAATCCCGACGAAAACCAATCGAACCCTGATGTCATTCTTACTTCGTCAAAATCCCTGACAACTATCTCCGCTTCGGGCGACTCGTAATTATATTTATTTTTACTCATATCTGTCCTCCTGTTTGATTATCGGCTTTAATATCGTTCCACAGTTTTGTCACATCTTCGTTGTTTATGCTTTCTGTCACAAATTTATCAATCATATCCTTTGTATTTTCATCAGCCTTTTTATACGAAAGATACAATATATCAAGATAAGATACATTTGGTGTACTTACATTGAAACTCTTGGAATTTATACTTTCAAAATACAACACACTAATTGATTCTCTTTTTTTGGTAAACTCGCTAATATCTTTAAAGCTGTCTATTTCAAAGAATTTTGTTGTGAAGAAGAACGGATTTGTTGTTCCTGTCGGCTTTGTGATTTCCGACTTGTCTGCCCTTGATCCGTCGTCATATCCAAATCTTACCAATGCATCGATTGCAGAACTGTTGCCCTGGAACGCCCAAACCGCATTCATATTTGCAGAATCTATGCCCAAATATCCGTTATATTTATAGAACTGCAAATTAAATCTCGGGAATCTTGCACTCATTGTTCCGACTTCATCATTATTTTTTGACAAAATCTTCACAAAATGCATTTCTCTGTCACCGATATGACTTGTTGTCGTACTGCAAAGTTCTTGTGTTCTTTCAAGTCCCGTTCCGCTTATTACTCCTTGCGATTCGTCCGTATATGTCTTTGTCGCACTGTCAAATGCAAATATATTTCCCGCACCCGAAGCATTCATTAAGATTGTGTGTCCGTTAATGTCAAGATAATAATCATATTCGGACGAAACATCTTCGGTCGTGTTGATATCGGCAATCATTTGAATAACTTGATTTGTTTTATCGGTGTATGCCTTTACCGCATCGCTCAAACTTGCATATGACTCACCTGCAACACCGTTTGTCAAAAGTGTTGCAACCGGAGCTTTCCAGATAAGTTGGTTTTCGTTTTGATATGGCAAATAGTTGTCATAAATATCGTTTGTAAACTTTCCTCCCGATGAATATGTATATGTTCCATCTGTTTGAGCAAAAACCGCATCTGATTCTGTAGGTTTGGAAATTCCCACTTCACCTTTGAAACCGGACTTTATGGTAACTTTGCTTGCATTGTCTATTTGGAAGTTACCTTTTTGTCCTTGAGCATAAGTATTATCTTTTATAGTGGTTGTTCCGCCCAAACTAACCTTTGTTCCGTCAGTTCCTCGTGCTACAACCGCACCCGACTGTACTCCGCTATGATTATTAATTATGTTTGTATTTTCAATATCCACTTCTGCTGCATTAGCCCAAACAGCAGCACAGAAAAGTTGACCATAGTTATTGGAAATTGTGCTATCAGCAATTTTTGCTTTACCTCCGGCAACTACTACTATACCTGCACCATCACTGCCTTCGACATTCAACGCACTGTTTTTCTGTATTGTTGACTTACTTATATTAAGTGAATTTGTTGTATAAATAAATCCACCCGAATATCTTGTGTTGAAACAATTTTCTATTGTTGTATTATCAAATCCAACAGAACCAGTACCTGCTGAATTAACAACGGCACCCCACACATTCTGTCCTGCAACATTTTGTATTTTATTTCCGGAAAATAAAACACTTCCCGAACCGCTAACCTTTACCAAAGGTGCTGTTTCCCAGCCACTTTGCACAGCTGTAGGCCATCCACCGTTTTCATCAAAAGCAGAATATGTCGCTCCACCGTCAACACTTAACCCTTTTACGTAAGTTGTTCCTGCCGTAATATCAAATATTGTGCCTGAAAATCCGTCAGCACGCTTAATTGTTCCTGTTCCCTCTATCTGACCGTCAGACGCAAAGCTTTGTGTTGCTCCAACATAAACAGTACCCAAATTGTTTATATAATCACTTCCCGATGCACTGTAGCCTTTGCCGGGGTTTATCATCGATGTGCCTGTGCCAAGTATTACCGTCGAGTTTTCATCACCGACCCAAAGACAGGTTGCATTTGAATTTCCGTTAAATGTTATATTCTCAAATGTGATACTTCCGCCGCCTGTAACCTTAACTATTCCTTGTGTTCCGCCGCCTGATGTATAATACGAGAGAGTTCTTGCCGTCGGCACATTGGGATTGGTTTGTGTAATGTCATAATCGATACCCTTAATTGTTACACTTTTATTCCCGTTTAACACCGCACTTGGACCGCTTGCATTATTAATTTTTGTCAAATCGTCCATAACATAGATTGTTCCGCCGTCAGCAACCTTATTCCAAGCCTGTGCCAGGCTCGGAACGGGATAATTCGCTGTTCCCGGATATGCGGCATTTCCTGTGGTTGAAACATAAACCTTATTAGCTGTTGTTAATGTTATATTGTCAATAAGATTACCGCCGCCCAATTTTATATTATCTGAAGAATTATCGGCAGCCGAATATGAACTGATACCAACATTGACTTTACCGTTTGTAAGAATGCTATCATCTATAGAAAATTCGGTTCTGACCTTGTACCATGTACCATAATGGTCTGAATTCACGGTAATTCTGGCATTTCCCGGTAAATCACCACCGGAACATATAGAGTATCCACCTCTGAATGCTTTAACAATTTCAGTATCATCATTAAATTGATTATATACATTACTCAATCTTTTTATATGCGCCGCATTTGATGATTTGGCAGCATCTGTTGACTGTGTTCCTATTGCTTTAAAATCGCTCAAATCATCCGTCGTTTTAAAAATAAAAGGAAGAACAGATTGAGCATAACAATCCTTTGCATTACCATTCGCATCTTTCCCACGATATGTATATGTGTTATATCCGGGTCTTCCGGCATAATCAAATTCCAAAACAAGAGTTTCACCGGCAGTGGCTTCAATTGTCTGATATATAACCATATCAGTTGAGCCCTGCAATTCGCAGAATTTGCCGTCAGCTGAAGTCAAGCCGTATGTTGCGGCATTTGAACCAATCTCTATTGTGTTTGTTTTCCCGTAAGCCGTAACAGAGCTCCAGCCTGTTGAACCGTTTGAAAAATCACCGTTGACAATTCTGTTTTCGTTTGTCACAGCCTGTGTCGAAACACCGTCATCTCCTGCGGCATATGCTGGCACAACCGTCAACAGCATTGCCATTGTCAGCATAATTGATAAAATCTTTTTCATCTTTTTGTCTCCCCTCAATCAGCCAATTTCTATTAGATTTTTTGTATATCTTTTAAACCAAAACACACAATATCAATACACTATATTATATAACAAAATTCGACTTTCTTCAATATAAATATGTTTTGCACAAGATTATTTCGTTGTTTTATACAAAATATATAAAATTAAAAAAAAAAAAATGGCACTTTGTACAAACGCTTTCGCACCATTTTTTTCTTACATTTAACTTTCTTCCGTTAGGTTACTTTCCTCAACAGCTGAAACAGCTTTTTTTATCTCATCAAAGGAGTATCCTTTTGTAATGAAATGTCTTATTATTTTATCCTTATTCTTTTTTTCAAAATTACCCTTTAATCTCTTTTGAACCATTTCAACCAATTCGTCAAAATCATATTCGGGAAGTTCCCCCAAGGCTTCATCGATAATCTCGGATGTAATTCCTTTTGTATAAAGCTCGGAGCGAATTCTCGCCGTTCCGTACCTTTTTATATTTTTCAAATCTCTTGAAAGCATTTTGGCATATTCGGTATCGTTTATGAGATTATATTCCGTCAAAAAATCAATAACAGTCTCAATATCCTCTTCCTTTGCTCCGTAGGCTTGCAATTTTTTCCGAAGCTCTCCCGATGAATGATTTCTGAATTCCAAAAGCCGCAACGCCTTTTCCTTTGCTCTCGGATAATCGATTTCCTTTCTTTCGTATTTTTTCATCAATGCACCCCTTAATTAAAGTCGGAAATAGTCAAACAACAAGCCGAAATCAATTCCGCCGATTACCTTGTTATCGTAATTGTTAAACAAATTATGATATCCCGACTGAATATTTTCGGAACGAACACCGTATTTCAAAGAAAGATACGCTTCAAGATATGCCGACAAATGATCGCATCCTCTTATAATCTGTCCGTCTATCGGGTTATATTCGTCAACATTATATTTCTCGTTTATTTCATCGGAGGTTGTTTTCACAATTTTTGAATCAAGCATAATTTTAGAATCGAATTCATCCCTTGTGAAATATTTGATTTCCTCTTTCCATTCCTCGGGGACAAGTGGAAAAATGAACTTGTTCATCTGTTCATCCTCTATTTCCTTTATAAGACTGTCCAGCCCTGCAACAGATGCCTTGACAGGCGAAACGATATCTCTTGTTAAAACCTCCGGCAAATCGTGAAAAAGAGCACCGAAAAAGTTATTGACATTCCTCTTTTTGCAAACACTGATTTCAAGTCCGCAAAAATACGCAAGTATCGCAACAACAAGCATATGTCCCATAACATATGTTTCGGGTATTCTGACCGATTTTGACCACCTTTGCTGATAGCGAAGCTTTCCTATTATTGACAAAAGCTCCTGCAAATCGGGATTTGTCGAAAATTTGTGGAATCCCTCAAAGGTATTGCATTTTGCAAGTCCTTTTGTCACTTCACTTTTAACCTGTTCTATTCCGTATGTATGAGAATTGAGCGGATATATAACATTAAATTCCCAATCGGTCGCATAATAATGTGCGGCTTTTAAGATTTGCTTTTCCTTTTTTGCATAATCGGGATTTTTGAAATATTCGCACATTTTCTCATAAAAATTACCGTTCAAACATTCAATTGTCGGCTTTAACTGTGCCATAACCCATTCATTTATCTGCGGTCCTTTTTCTTTCATAAGGCTGTGATAAATAGGCGGTTTGATATCGGTCAGCACTTCCCTGTGCAAAAACTCGTAAATTCCGCCGTCAATCAAAAGATTGGGGTCATAATTCCCCTCTCCCTCACATTTTGCAAGAACATATGCATAATACATTTTGTGTGCCTGCTTGTCAAGCTCGGTAAATCCGAACGACGGTCTTATATGGTCGTTCCACCTATGTATCGATGCCGCTTCGTAAATCAATGATATTAATGACTTTCTAATCATAAAACCACCCCTTATTCGGAATATTCTCTGACTCTGAATTCAACTCCCGTTTTTTCGGCAATTTTTCTGCACTCTTCTATCTCGTCACTGCCGATTACATCAACAACGCTCAAAACAACCTCCGGGACATACTTTGATGCTTTCTTTGCGAAATCAAGCATTTCGTAAAAACCGTCCTCGCCGTAATCGCATACACAGATTTCATTATATTTTTCGGCATTTTCGGCGTTCAAGCTTATCGAAACGCAATCAACCATTCCCTCCAAAAGTGGTGTTATGTCCTTTCCTGCCGCTCTGTTTGCGTGTCCGTTCGTGTTTATTCTCACTTTATTGTTTGAATTTTCCTTTATGTATTTTGCAGCTTGCATCAACACTTCATATCGTAGCATCGGTTCTCCGTAGCCGCAAAAAATCACTTCATCGTAATTCTTGTAATTTTTTTCTTCAAGTGCTTTGATAACCTCTTCGACACTCGGCTCGTGTTCAAGCCATAAATCGATGTTGTCCACACCGGACGGCGTAAATCTTATGCAAAATTTACATTTGTTTGTACATCTGTTTGTCAAATTGACATACAGATTGTTTTGATATTCATATACTATGTTCATAGACGGCATTTTATTTTCCTCCTCTGCCTTTTTTGTTTCTCAAACTCATCACCAAATACCGAAACATTTTTTTGCATTTTCAAAAGTGACCCTTTCAATTTCCTCTCTGCTCACATTTTTTATCTCGGCAAGCTTTTCCGCCACAAGATAAATATACTCCGAGCTGTTTCTTCTGCCACGATACGGTTCGGGGGTCAAGTATGGGCAATCGGTTTCTATCATTATTCTGTCGAGCGGTGCTTTTTCCGCCGATTCGACGGGTCTTTGAGCCTTTTTAAAGGTCAAACTTCCTCCAAATGCAACATAAAATCCCAAATCAAGGACTGTTTTTAACATTTCGGCACTTCCCGAATAGCAATGAAACACGCCCTTTAAATTACTGTCCTTATAAGAATTTAAAATTTCCAAACAGTCCCCGTGTGCATCACGATCGTGAATAATTATCGGCATATCAAGCTCCAATGCAAGCTCTATCTGTCTTGCAAACCACTTTTTCTGCAATTCTCTCGGTGAATTGTCATAAAAATAGTCAAGTCCTATTTCGCCTATCGCCTTAACCTTGGGATGTGCGGAATATTCCTTTAATTTCAAAATATCATCTTCACTCATACCCGACACTTCATGTGGATGAACTCCCACAGAAGCATACAAATAATCATATTTTTCCGCCAACTCCAAGATATAAGGTATCTCGTCAACCGAGGAGCAGGCATTCATAACATATCTGACATTTTTTTCCGAAAGACTATCCAAAACATCCGCCAAATCCTCCGAAAAACGCCCGTCATTATAATGTGCGTGCGAATCAAAAAGCATTTTTACCACCCTATCAAATTATAAATCTCATTTAAACATTCGCCGTTTAAAAATCTTATCAAAAACAAAAGAAAATTATATCCGAAAAACAGAACCGCACAAATAAGTGCTCCCAATGAAAATCCTGTCTTTTCCTTTGTCATATTAACATATCCGATATGCTTTCTTTCCTTTGTGAATGTACGGTAAAGCACCAACGGAAACAAAAAAGCCAAAATTAACAAAATCCCCGTCAAAATTCCGAATTCTCCGTCATTTAAAAGCATCATCTGGCACAAGCTCAAAAAATTATTGAACGAATGCATAAGCATCGTCACAAAAACACTGCCCGTATATAATCTGAATATTCCGAACAACATTCCCAGGAAAAATATTTGAAAAAAGCTTCGTGCTTCAAAGTGCAAAAGTGTGAATGCAAGTGAGCTTGATATAACTGCTGTCGCCGCACCGTAACGGCTGAAAAGCTTCATCAAAATTCCTCTGCACAATAGTTCCTCGATTATCGGAGCTATAATGCATATTGCAACGAATACATCCAAAAATTCCAAAAAATTCTGCGGAACTGCCATCTGCGAGGTCGCCGTTTCCGAGCCGAACATCACAACCAGCACCATTTGCAGTGGCATTGTCAGGTAAGTTATAAAATATTGTCCACCGGCAGTCATCAAAAAAGCAGGAATGAGAATTTTCTTGGAAAATTTTTTAAAACCCAATATATCGTAAATATCACTGTACGATTTTTTCGCATACAGCACTCCCAATCCGACGGGAATTAAAATTCCCAATTCAATCAGTGATGACAACAGATATCCGCTGTTTGCATCGACGAACAAATAGCTGACTCCGAAAAGAATTGCCACGCTTAAAACAATCAGCCACCAGCCGACCTGAAATCCCTTATTCACAACAAATCATCCCACTCTCACTCACCAAATAATCCATTTTTATATCAAAAATATCGTCGGAAATTTCATTCTTTATTTGAAAATCGTAACAAAAACCGACCTTTTTCGCCTTGATATTTTCCAAAAGTCGGTCATAACATCCCTTTCCGAATCCAATCCTTGCACCTTTTTTGTCAAAAGCTATTCCCGGAACAATTATAACATCTGTCATATTCTTATCTATCGTTCTTTTTTCTTTCGGTTCGAGTATCGAATACGCTCCCTTGCAAAATTGTGTTTCGATATCCGCCAAAACAGCGGTAATTTCATTATTCTGCGGATTTGTCACCGGAAAGGCAACTTTTTTCCCGTCCTCAAAAGCTTTTTTCAATATGTATGCCGTGTTGGTTTCGTTACCTATCGGGTAATAAAGCATAACGGTACGCGAATTTTTATAAACATTACTCTCCAAAAAATGAAAAGCCGCTGTCCTACTCTTTTTTTCGACCTCCGATTTTGTCATTAGCTTTCTTTTTTCTTTATTTTCTTTTCTGATTTCTTCCTTATTTAGTATTGCATCTTGCATCTTAACTCTTCAGCCGTTTCTTTGTTTTTTAATGTTTTAACAATTTCAAAACCAAACTCTGCGGCAGCTCCTGCACCCTTTGCGGTTATTATTTTTCCGTCCTTTACAACCTTATCGCCCGTGATTTTTGCACCCTTTAAAAATTGCTCAAAGCCCGGAAAACAGGTTGCACTTTTGCCGTCAAGCAAGCCTCTTTTTCCGAGAATTGACGGAGCGGCACATATTGCGGCAATATAAATTCCGTTTTTTGTCGCATATTCAATCAGTTCTTCAACCGTTTGATTTTTATCGAGTATTTCATAACCGACACCGCCCGGAAGCATCAAAAGCTCCATTTCTTCATATTCAACCTCATCTGCCAAAATATCTGCGATAACTGTTATTCCGTGTGCGCCCTTAACATTTTTATTTTCAACTCCGACCGTCACAACCTCAAGTCCCGCTCTTCTCATAATATCTATCGGTTCTATGGCTTCAACCTCTTCAAACCCGTCTGCAAGCAATACATAAATCATAAAATCACTCTCTTTTTTATCAAAATCTATGTCTTGATTATATCACAAAAAAATCAATGTGTAAAGAATTAAATAACATCTTTTAATGATAGACATAAAAACCTTTGCCGAAAATTTTCTGCGACTCCGATGCAACTATGAATGCTTCGGAATCTATTTCTTCCACTTTTTTTTGAAATGACGGCATTTCATTTTCTTTCATCGCACATATCAAAACCTTCTTTTTATTCATCGTGTATGCTCCGACAGCATCCATAACCGTAACTCCTCTCTTGCTTCCCGACACCAATGCTCTTGCAATTTTTTCCCCCTCCGAGCTTATGACAAAAACAAGTTTTGAAACATTCAGCTTATGCATCAGCAAATCAACAGCCGATGTCGAAACATACAACGACATAATCCCATAAAGTGCCGTATCCGCTTCTTTAAATGTCAGATATGAAAATGTTATTATAATCAAGTCTATAATCATCAAAATCTTTCCGATTTGAATATGCGGATATTTATTTTGAATTATCCTCCCCAAAATGTCTGTTCCTCCGGTCGATGAATTTTCAACAAGCGTCAGTCCCATTCCCAAACCGAAAATCACCCCTCCGAAAAAAGATGCAAGAACAATATCCTCCGTTATCGGCTTCAAATTTGAAAATATGTCGATAAACAAAGAAACAAGTCCCGACGAAACAAGTGTTCTTACAACAAAGCTTTTTGAAAGTTTTCTCGCTCCGAAAATCAACAAAATAATATTTATCGCATAATATGTTATGCCCGCAGGGATTTTGAAATTATAATAAAGAATTGTCGAAATGCCCGAAACTCCTCCGCTGACAATCTTATTTGGCACGCTGAACATTCCTATCCATTCCCAAACCGAAAATCACCCCTCCGAAAAAAGATGCAAGAACAATATCCTC
>CAZGZZ010000049.1:0-12393 GCA_964530315.1 uncultured Lachnospiraceae bacterium | reverse complement strand
ATTCTCTTCATATTATATAATATATTTTTCTTCAAGTCAATAAATAATGAGTCGTTCAATCGGCTCTTTTTTTGAAAAACTGTCATTTTTTGGCTTAAATTCGAGCTTTTTTTGAAATTCTAAACTTTTTTTGACCTGAATGTGTACATTTTATGACCTTGACATTTTTTTATAAAAAATCCCCAACGGCAACCAACACCATTGGGAATAGTATATTTTTATAAATTTTCAACCCTTTGTATTCCGTCAAACAGCATTTCTTTTGTGACTTCATAAGGAATCACCTTCATATCGGGGTCGTTTAATGCCGCTTCCAAAACCTTATCAAGATATTTTATATCGCAAGGAATATCTCTTTGTGCAAGAGTTGTTTCTATATCTATGGATTTCAAAAATTCGACAATTCTTTTTGCTTCTTCAATGTTGTTATCCACCGCAAGCTGAACTGCCGTGCAATAGCCAACAACATCACCGTGCAGAAATTTTTCCTCAAATCCGCCAATTTCGGTTAGTCCGTAGAAAAGAGCATGAGCCATTGCACCGTTATAGTCTGGATTTATGAGCATTGAAACCATACCTGTCGTTATTATGATTGCCAAAATCACCTGTTCAAGCTCATCGCAAGTCTTATTTTTTTTGCACGCTTCCAAAGCCTCTTTTGCATATCTAATCAATGGCTTGTTACACATTTCGCTTATCGTCAAACCAAGCTCGGAAGAATAATCAAGCTTCTTTCCTCTTTGAGAAAATTCAACCTCATAGTGTTTTGCAAGAGTATCTCCTATTCCGGCACGCAAAAATTTATACGGTGCTTTTGCAATTATTTTTGTATCTATAAAGCAGTGATATGCCGGCTTTTTATAATATACAAATTTTGAAAATGTGTGTTCCTTTGTATATATGACAGACAATGCGGAGGATGCCGCACAAGTTGAGGCAATTGTCGGAATCGTTATAACAGGTTTATCTATCATCTTTGAAAAATACTTTGCCGTATCGAGTGCCTTTCCTCCTCCGACACCGACAACAAAATCGATATTTTTTTCCTTGTACTCGTCATAAAGCTCCAAAACACACTCCTCGCAACATTCTGTGCCGTAAACAACTTTATCAATCAAAGAAAAATCCTCCGAAACATAGGATAAAAGCTTATCATACGAAACCTCAAGTGCAGTTTTTCCTCCTATAATAATGTAGTTTTTTCCAAGATTTTGGCAAACTTCATTAAATTTTTCAAAGGCATTATCACCCAAGGTATAAGCCGGGAAATATCTCTCTTGCATAAATTTTCTCCTTTTTACAAACAATTATAAGGCGGTACTATCACCGCCTTATAACTCAATCTCAACAATAGTATTTGTCTAATTGATTATTTAACCATCATATCTGTCAAATTGTATTTAGCAGCAATTTCTGCAACCTTACCTTCTTCTGTCAATTCTTTGATTGCTTGGTTTACCTTTTCTGCTGTATCGCTTCCCTTTCTAAATGCAATACCGTATTCCTGTAAACCGAATTGATTGTCACAGTTTACAACAAGGTCCGGATAATCTGTTCCTTCGCCTACCATACCGTATGCGCAAACACTGTCAACCAATGCGATATCTGCTGTTCCTGCCGCAACTTCCATAATAGCCTTTGCCATTGAATCTACAGGTGTATATGTTGCATTGGCAAAGAATTCTTTTGCTGATACTTCAACTGTATCGTCATCATCGATTGTACCCTGAAGTTTTCCCTCACCTGTTGAACCCTGTTCAGCAACAACCGATGCACCGCTCGGATCTTTTGCAAACTTTTCAGCAACATCGGGTTTCATAACCATTGCTTGTGTGTTATACAAATAAGGATTTGAAATGCTCATTGTTTGCTTTCTTTCCTCTGTGATGCACATTCCGTTCCAGATACAGTCGATGTTCTTTGAGTTAAGTTCGATTTCCTTTGAATCCCAATTGATTTCAACAAAATTTGGTTCAAGACCGAGTTTTTCGCAAACAGCTGTTGCAAGCTCTGTGTCAAAGCCAATCAACTTGTTGTTATCGTCATAATAGTTCATCGGAGCAAACAATGTGATACCGAATGTCATTTTTCCGTTTGACTTGATTTCTTCAAAATCGGATACTGCTGTTTGATTTGGTTCCGGGTCTGCTTTCTTGTCTCCGCAGCCTGTCAATGATACAGCAAGCAATGCTGCAGCCAATGTGAGTGTTAGTAATTTTTTCATAATTTTTTACTTCCTTTCGTGTGTTTGTTTTTTATTACTTTACCACTATACCACTTTATCACACTAAAGTCAAGCATATTTTTTCATTTTGTTACTTTTGTGTATATTTTTTTATATTTGGATTGTTTGTATGTGCATTTTGTACACACAAACAATAATTAACGGGGCAAAAGAATATTTTTCTTTACACCCCGTTAAATAATTTACATATTTGATAATCTCTTTAAAAGCTCACGGCTTTCAAATTTTGCTTCCTTGCAAAGCTCCTGTTCGATACGCAAAAGCTGATTATATTTCGCAACTCTGTCAGTTCTTGACGGAGCACCTGTTTTTATCTGTCCGACATTTAATGCAACGGCAAGGTCAGCAATTGTTGTATCCTCCGTTTCGCCGCTTCTGTGAGACATTATTGCAGAATATCCTGCACGCTTTGCCATCTCAACCGCATCTGTTGCCTCACTCAAAGTTCCTATTTGATTAACCTTAACCAAAACAGAATTTGCCGCTTTAATTTTTATTCCTCTGTCAAGTCTTTGAGGATTTGTAACAAATAAATCATCCCCTACAAGCTGTACCTTATCGGAAAGGCGTTTTGTCATTTCGCACCAGCCCTCCCAATCTTCTTCGCCAAGACCGTCCTCTATCGATATTATAGGATATTTTCCGATAAGTTCTTCCCAATAATCAATCATTTCTTCTCTAGTTCTGACAGTTCCGGCTTTAGGCAGTTTATATGTTCCGTCCTTTTGAATCCATTCGCTTGCAGCGGCATCTATTGCTATGCAAAAATCCTTTCCCGGTGTAAATCCCGCCTTTTCAATCGCACAAACTATGAGTTCAACCGCCTTTTCATCCGTAGGCAAATTCGGAGCAAATCCACCTTCATCACCGACAGATGTCGTATTGCCGCCATCATGCAGAATTTTTTTCAATGTGTGAAAAACTCTCACGCACTGTTCAAGTCCGTCCCTGAAAGTCTTTGCCCCGACAGGCATTATCATAAATTCCTGTATATCAACATTGTTGTCTGCGTGTGCTCCTCCGTTTAAAATATTCATCATCGGAACTGGGAGAATATGGGCGTTTGTTCCTCCGACATAGCGATAAAGCGGTATTCCGATACAATCTGCCGCCGCTTTTGCTGCCGCCAGCGATACTCCCAAAATTGCGTTTGCACCGAGATTTTCCTTGTTGGGTGTTGCATCGAGCGAACAAAGCTTTTTATCGATTGCACGCTGATCCAAAACATTCATTCCTATTATTGAATCTGCAATTTTGGTGTTAATGTTTTCAACAGCTTTCCTTACTCCCTTTCCATTATAACGCTCGCTATCGCCGTCACGAAGCTCCACAGTTTCAAACACCCCCGTCGATGCTCCCGACGGAACAATGGCTCTTCCGACAGAGTCTTCCGTATATACCTCCGCTTCAACCGTCGGATTTCCTCTTGAATCGAGAACCTCTCTTGCGAAAACATCGGTAATTTCAATATACTGTTTCATAACAAATCTCCTCCTTATTAATAATTTTTCTCAAAAGAGGAAAAAGTTATTCATTTTTTATTTTTGCATACTCCAAAAATATGCTGTTGAATTTGCGGCATTTGTTATATCGCCGATAATACCCGAAAAAATCTTTACGGTGCTGTCATCAATGCTTTCTCCCAAAATATAACCAGTAAACTTTATCAACAGCTGTTTTTCGTTGAGTTTAAATCCGTCGCTAGCGTTTTTTTTCTTTGATAGTCTGCCGTATTCCTCCAAAACCGCATTAACCAAATCATCAAACTTATATATCCTGTATCTGTCAACACCGAAAATTCTTGCCGCATATTCAATGCCGTCAATAATTTTTTGCGAATATTTCTGCCTTTGTCTGTGATAGTCCACAGCATTAAATGCATATATATTTCCCTCAACTCTTCCGAATGTCTTAAGGCAATCTATATATCCGGCTCTTATTGTTTTATCGATATTTTCCTTGTTGAAATCAAGCAAACCTATAATTTTCTCACTTGTTTTTATATTGATGACATTAATTCCTTTTGGTGCAAGACCTTTTGTTATTCCTATTCCGCCGACATCAACCGCAACAATATTTTTTATTCCTTTTTTTATAAGCATATCGGCAGGAATATTGTTTCTTACTCCGCCGTCGATATATTGCTTATCCTCTATCACGGCTTTTTTCAATCCCGGAAGTGCCGCACTTGCCATAATATAATCAACCAACATTCCATTCGGAATATCCTCCAAAAAAACGGGGACTTCCTTTCTGTTTGTCATATCAAATGTCACAAGTCCGAAATCAATCTGAACTTTACGAAGCTTTTCTTCGTCTATACAGCTTTGAACAAGATTTTTCAGCGGTGTTGTGTCCAAGCCGCTGTTATTATGAATGTCGGAAATTATCACCGCAAGATTTTTGACATCAAAAAAATTTTCACTTACCGTATCGGAAAAATCGACAACATTATCTCCCGAAATGTTCTGCCAAATTTCATATGCCTTTTCGTAATCGCCCTGTGCAAGCAATGCACCGTTCAAAGAACCTATTGAACATCCCGTAACGGCACTTATTTTTATGTCCATCTCACATAATGCTTTCCATACTCCTATATGATATGCACCCTTTGTTCCTCCGCCGCCGAGTGCTATTGCATACTCATTCATAGCAGTCACTCCCGTCATTATTATTAAATTTCCGCTTTTGCCACCCTCACGCAAAAACTTGTGCCGTAAGGCATACCTGTCAAATTAACACAAAGCTTTCCGTTACCCTGCATAAATTCAAGCTCCTCGCCATTATCCATCCAGCGAATTGCTTTTATCTTGTCCTCAATACCGGAGAATGCATAGCTTCCGCTGTATTTTCCCGGAACAACAACATTTTCCGAACCAAAATTACCGTTGTCATAGCTAAATATATACAAGCATCCATCTCCCTTTAAAATAAAGTTTTTCCCGATGCTATGGCTTTCATACGGTTTACCGTTATATACGGCTTCCCCGAAAATACGCATCCAATCTCCCATTATATTCAATAATTCTTTTTGAATCGGTACTATTTTGCCCTGTGCCGACGGTCCTATATTTAAAAGTAAATTTGCTCCGACCTTTCGGCAGTCGCACAAGCATTCAATAAGCTCTTTCGGAGATTTATAATTGAAATCACATCCTCCGAAACCCCAATGGTCATTTAATGTATAACACATTTCTCCGCTTATATATTTTGTCATTTTTTCTCTGTTAAGCGGTGTCGGTCTTCCCTGTTCAAAAGTTACAGAATCAATTTCCGGATGACCTATTTTCCCTCTTGCATCAAGTCCCGTATTATTGATTATCATAGCCTCCGGCTGATATTTTCTTATCGTGCCGTAAAGGTCATCAAGCTTCCAATCCGCATCCGGCTTGCTCCAATTTCCGTCAAACCACAAACCGCCTATTTTACCGTAATTTGTGCATAGAATTTCAACACTTTTTCTCAAATATTCAAGATATTTGTCAAAATCATCTTCAAAATCCTTATTGTACCAGTCAAGCGTTGTATGGTAAAAAAACGGAAAAATGCCGTGTTTATTGCACGCATCGACAAATTCTCTCACCAAATCTCTGCCTGCCGGAGAATGAGGTGCGTCGAAATCATTCAGTCCGCAGGTATCATAAAGTGAAAAACCCTCATGATGGCGTGTTGTCAATGTGATGTATTTACAGCCTGCATTTTTTGCCGTAACAACCAATTTCTCCGCATCAAAATCCTCTGCCGTGAATGTATCTTTCAGCTTTTTGTAATCCTCCATTTTTCTGTTGTGCGAATAATATGTCCACTCGCCCATTCCGAGCTGTGAATAAAGACCCCAATGGACAAAAAGTCCGAAGCCCATTTTTTCAAAAATTTCAATTCTTTTTTCGGGTTTTAGCATAGCTTTTTCTCCTTATACTTCTTTTCGGTAATTGTACATCAAAATCCTCCTTTTTTCAATGTCAAAACACATCATTTCTTGATTTTTTCATATTTTTTTGATATAATGAACAAAATAACAAACGGAGACTATTACATTATGAACAATCCAAAAGGTTTATACATTCATATACCATTTTGCAAAAAGAAGTGCAAATACTGCGACTTTGTGTCTTTTGAAAAGAAAGATTGCTTTTTTGACGCTTATATTGACTCTCTTTTATGTGAAGCAAAAGAATATGACAAGGAAAAAATCGATACTGTTTTTATCGGTGGAGGCACACCCTCACTTCTCACCTCTCACCAATTAAAAAAGCTTCTTGACGGAATTTCAGAAATTTTTGACATTAAACCTGACTGTGAATATACAATAGAAATAAACCCGAAAACGCTTGACGAAAAAAAGCTTACACTAATGAAAAATTCCCCGATAAACCGATTGAGCATCGGAGTTCAGTCTTTTTGTGATAAAGAGCTTTCGGCAATCGGAAGAATACACAACTCAAAAACAGCCTATGATACTGCAGAGCTTGTTAAGCAATACGGATTTTTAAATTTTAATTTGGATATTATGCTCGGTCTGCCGTATCAAACAAAGGAAAGCCTTCATAACACATTAAAAACCGCTGTTTCGCTAAACCCCACTCACCTTTCCTGCTACAGCTTAATCCTTGAAGAAAACACTCCTCTTTTTGATGAATACAAAAATGGGATTTACGAGGAGCTTCCCGATGATGAGGACAGAAAGCTTTATTATTTCACAAGGGATTTTTTGAAAGAAAACGGTTATTACCAATATGAAATTTCAAATTTCGCAAAACCCGGCTTTTCCTCAAAGCACAATCTGAAATATTGGGACTGCGACGAATATATCGGCTTGGGTGTTGCGGCTCATTCATATATGAACGGAACAAGATTTTATAACTGCGATTCTCTTTCGGATTATCTTAACAGGAATTTTCATTCCGACGAAAAAACCATTCTTTCCGAAAAGGATAAAATGTCGGAATATATTATAATGAGACTTCGTCTGTGCGACGGAATTTCGGAGAATGCATTTTTTGAAAGATTTAAAACAAATTTTTATTCATCATACAAAAAAACAATCGATAAATTCATATCATCCGGTCTTATGGAGCACAAAAACAATTCCTATCTCTTAACCGAACACGGTATGGATGTTTCCAATTCCGTTATGTGTGAATTTGTTTGATTTTACGCTGATTTTTTGCCGTTTTATGAACATTTTGTTAAATAACAAAAAAATAAGCGAAAAAGACTTGACATTTTCGTATAAAGGTGGTATTTTATTATTGTTAGCACTCATTCGGAACGAGTGCTAAAAACAAAAGAGGTGAATATAATGGAGCTCAGCGAAAGAAAACTCCAAATTCTTCAAGCAATCATAGATGAGTATTTGGGAACTGCGGAACCCGTTGGCTCTCGTGCCATTTCAAAGAAAAATGCTTTGGGATTATCCAGTGCAACAATAAGAAATGAGATGGCTGACCTTGAGGAAATGGGATTTCTCATTCAGCCGCACACTTCGGCAGGAAGAGTTCCCTCCGATGCAGCCTACCGATTTTATGTTAATTCAATGATGAAAAAATACAAGGTCGGTATGGAAACGGTCGAAAAACTTCAAGTTGCTTTGGAGGAAAAGGTTAATCAGCTTGAATATGTTATCAAAAAAGCAAGTATGATAACATCGGCACTCACCGATTACACCACCTTCGTTACCTCCCCGAATTTCAAGTCCACACGGATAAAAAAATGCGAGGTCGTATGCTTGGGCGGAGGAACTTCACTTTTGATAATCATCACGGTTACGGGTACGGTTAAAAACAAGATTTTGTCACTACCTCTTACCGAAGAATCGGCAAAAATTTTGGGAGATATTATCAACAAAAGAATTTCCGGTCTTTGTGCGTGTGACATATCATTTGAGGATATTCGGTCTATGCAAACCGAAATCGAATCAAGGCTTAAGCTTGAACCGAAAATTTTAATAAGAATTCTCGATTTTATATATGAAGCAATCGAAGAATTGGATAATACCGAAATTTATATCGATAACGCCAAATCAATTTTGAAATACAACAACATTGAAAATGCACGCAAGATGTTCAATTTTCTTGATGACAAGAAAAATCTCCACCAGCTTTTGGAGGGATCGGACAACGAAAAGGTCAATGTTAAAATCGGGTCTGAAATCGAAGCCGAAGAGCTTAAAAACTGCAGTCTTGTAACAGTTAACTATTCTCTTGATAACAAACCGTGCGGAAAGCTCGGCGTAATCGGTCCGAAACGAATGGACTATGCAAAGGTCATTGCAAATCTCGACTATATTTCAAGCGAGATTGACAGAATACTTTATCAAATGTATATTGGAGAAAGCGAGGAATAGAATTGGCAAAACACGATAAAAAAGTCGAACAGACGGAGAATATCGAAGAAACATTGGAAAACACCGAGGAAACTTCGGAAAACACCGCAGAAGCGATTGATGAAAATGAAGAAAAAATCAAAAAGCTTGAAGCTGACATCTCCGATTGGGAGGACAAATACAAAAGACTCTATGCGGAATTTGATAACTATCAAAAAAGAACACAAAAGGAAAAGGATGCAAGGTATGCCGATGCGGTAATCGATACCGTCGGTGCATTCTTGGAAATTGCCGACAATCTTGACAGAGCAATTGCTACCGAAGTTTCAACCGAGGAAGCTCAAAAAGTTTTGGACGGAGTTGTGCTTGTTAAAAAACAGCTTTCCGATACTCTTTCAAAACTTAATGTCACAGAAATCAAAGCCGTCGGCGAAGAATTCGACCCCAACCTTCACAATGCGGTTATGCACATTGAAGATGAAGCGGTCACAGACAACACTGTAGTCGAAGAATTTTTAAAAGGCTACATATACAAGGACGAACGGGTTGTTCGTCACAGTATGGTAAAAGTTGCAAACTAATTATTTGGGAGGAAAATAAAATGGGAAAAATTATTGGTATTGACTTGGGAACTACTAACTCGTGCGTTGCCGTTATAGAGGGCGGAAATCCTGCGGTTATCGCTAACTCGGAGGGTTCAAGAACAACTCCGTCTGTCGTTGCTTTCCAAAAGAGCGGCGAAAGAATTATCGGTCAGGTTGCAAAAAGACAGGCAGTTACAAATGCTGACAGAACAATTATGTCGATAAAGAGACATATGGGCGAAAACTATTCGGTAAAAATCGATGACAAATCATATACACCCCCGGAAATTTCAGCTATGATTTTGTCAAAGCTTAAGCAGGATGCCGAAAACTATCTCGGCGAAACCGTTTCGCAAGCCGTTATCACAGTTCCGGCATATTTCAGCGATTCACAAAGACAGGCAACAAAGGATGCCGGCAAAATTGCAGGTCTTGAAGTTTTGAGAATTATCAACGAGCCTACAGCAGCTGCTCTTGCCTACGGTATGAACGACGATGACCAAAAAATTATGATATACGACCTCGGTGGCGGTACATTCGATGTATCCATCCTCGAAATCGGTGACGGTGTATTTGAAGTTCTTTCCACAAACGGTGATACTCGTTTGGGCGGAGACGACTTTGACGAAAGAATTATCAATTATCTTGTTGAAGAATTCAAAAAGGAAACAGGCGTTGACTTGTCAGGTGACAAGATGGCTATGCAGAGATTGAAAGAAGCTGCCGAAAAATCAAAGATTGAGCTTTCGGGTATGACAACATCAAATATCAATCTTCCGTTTATCACAGCCGACGCTACAGGTCCGAAGCACCTTGATATTACACTCACCAAAGCTAAATTTGACGATTTAACAGCCGATTTGGTTCAAAAAACAATTACTTGCATCAGAAATGCAATGAACGATGCAGGTCTTTCAAAGGGCGATATCGACAAAGTTCTTCTTGTCGGCGGTTCTTCAAGAATTCCTGCTGTTCAGGAAGCTGTTAAAAATGAAATGGGTCAAGAACCTCACAAAGGCATTAACCCTGACGAATGTGTTGCTATCGGTGCGGCAGTTCAGGCAGGTGTCCTCGGCGGCGATGTTAAGGACTTGTTGCTCCTTGATGTTACTCCGTTGTCACTCGGTATCGAAACAATGGGCGGTGTGTTCACAAGACTTATCGACAGAAACACAACCATTCCTACAAAGAAATCACAAATATTCTCAACAGCCGCTGACGGACAAACAAGCGTTGAAGTTCATGTTCTTCAAGGTGAAAGAGATATGGCTCAATACAACAAAACACTCGGTCGTTTCAGCTTGACCGGAATTGCTCCGGCTCCAAGAGGTGTTCCGCAGATTGAAGTGTCTTTCGATATCGACGCAAATGGTATTGTTAAGGTATCAGCAAAGGATATGGCAACAGGAAATGAACAGAAAATCACAATCACTTCTTCTTCAAATTTGAGCGATGAAGACATTGACAGAGCTGTTAAAGAAGCAGAAAAGTATGCAGAAGAAGACAAGAAGAGAAAAGAAGAAGTCGAAACAAGAAACAATGCCGAAAGTGCTGTTTCTCAAGCAGAAAGAACTCTTAACGAATTGGGCGATAAGGTTGATGCCGCTGATAAAGCATCAATTGAAGCTGAAATCGAAAAGGTTAAGGAAGCTTTGAAGGGTACAGATGCGGAAGCTATTAAGCAAGCAAGCGAAAACCTCCAGCAGGCATTCTACAAGGTATCTGAAAAAATGTATCAGCAGGCTAATCCGCAAGGTGCACAGGGTGCAGGATTTAATCCTAACGATTTCAACCAAAATGCACAGGGTTCTCAAGGCGGAAATGACGAAAATGTTTATGAAGCCGACTACAGAGAAGTTGACAACGATAACAAATAATTACTAAAACTGAATAAGGGCGGCTCTGACCGCCCTTTTTGACAGTAAATATCCACGGTAGGTGAATAAATTGGCAGATAAAAGAGATTATTATGAGGTGCTCGGAGTTTCAAAAGGAGCTACGGGCGATGAAATAAAAAAAGCATATCGAAAAGAAGCGAAGAAATATCATCCCGACCTCCACCCCGGAGACAAAGAAGCCGAAAAAAAGTTCAAAGAGGTCAATGAAGCTTATGAAGTTTTGTCGGACAGCGACAAAAAGGCACGCTATGACCAATTCGGTCACGCAGGTGTTGACCCTAACTTTGGTACAGGTCAAGGAGCAGGTGGTTTTGGCTTTGATGATTTTGGAGATATTTTCTCAAATATTTTCGGCGGCGGCTTCGGAGGAGGCTTTGGCGGCAGTTCTCAAAGAAGAAACGGTCCTGTCAGAGGTGCTGATGTACGCCAAGTTATCGATATAACATTTGAAGAAGCGGCATTCGGATGCAAAAAGAACATAACGGTTAACAAGCAGGAAAATTGTCCTACCTGTAACGGAAGCGGTGCAAAACCCGGTACATCACCCGTCACCTGTAAGCGTTGCGGCGGTTCGGGTCAAGTCAAAACACAAACAAGAACTCCCCTTGGCTATATGACAAACATAAGTGCTTGTCCCGATTGCCGAGGCGAAGGAAAAATTATTATGGAACCCTGTAAAAACTGCCGTGGTTCTGGACGCATAAGAAAACAGCGTACAATTGAAATCAACATACCACAGGGTATCAATAACGGACAGACAATGCAGGTAAGCGGACAGGGCGAACCCGGATTAAGAGGCGGTCCATCGGGAGATTTGCTCGTAACAATAAGATTAAAGCCGCATCCTATCTTCAAGCGTGAAGATTTTGATGTATTCATCAATATTCCGATAACCTTTGTCCAAGCGGCTCTCGGTGCAACCATAAGAGTGCCTACCCTTGACGGTGTTGTTGAATATGATATTCCTGAGGGTACTCAATCGGGAACAGTATTTAAACTCCGAGGAAAGGGTGTCCCCTATATCAGAGGCAAAAACCGAGGTGACGAATATGTTACGGTTGAGGTTGAAATTCCAAAAAATATCAACTCAAAGCAAAAAGCAATACTAAAAGAATTTGATGAAGCATCATCCGAGAAAGATTATAAAAAGAGACGCTCATGGTTCGATAAAATGAAAGATTTCATAAAATAAAAAATCAAGGCTTTTCGGGCGACCCTATGCGGTCGCCCGCTGTCATCGACGGTAACTGATGAACAGTCTTAAGGCATCGAAAGTTCAACTTTCGATGCCTTTTTAATTGTCACCTCTTTGTCATTTTATAATAATATATAATATATCAT
>CAZGZZ010000048.1:0-12744 GCA_964530315.1 uncultured Lachnospiraceae bacterium | reverse complement strand
TGGTGACCCGTAAGGGAATCGAACCCTTGTCGCCGCCGTGAGAGGGCGGAGTCTTAACCGCTTGACCAACGGGCCTTACAAACAGTACATATATAATAACATACTTTTTTTCATTTGTCAATATTTCAAGAAAAAAAAGATTGAGTTCTTAAAAAAGAACCCAATCCTTTCCTATGATATTATTCTGTTACCGTAACTGTACCCAAATCAATTGTTTGAGAATTTATCGGTGCAAAGGTTTGTGCGTTCCAAACAAAGCCCTTTACGCTATATTCACCCGCCGGAAGTTCATTGTTCTTAACCGACAAGGAAATTTGATTAACCTCACCCGATTTTACGGTATGTTTTTTGATATCAACATCAACAAGCTTATTTCCGCTGTAGAAAGCTTCAGCAAAGATAATCTCTTCGACATCACCGCCGACAAATGTCAAAACCGCATCATAGCCGAGATTTTCATAGGCTCCCGTTGCACTGTTATAATATGTTGCAACATCATAATTTACATGATAGTTTCCCTCTGTCAAATCAAAATCAATTCCGAACACATTTGATGCTATCGAATCGCCCTCAACAGCCAATCTTGTGTATTTACCCTCTTCAACTGTCAAATAGACACTGTGTGTACCCGTTACGCCGTAAATCATCGGAACTGTTATCGTAACAGGAGCCTCCCAATCGATACCGTCCTCATATTTTGCGTTTGCCTTTGCAATTACGGGGCCGTCAACAGAATCAAGATGCAGTGTCATAACTCCGTTTTGCCACTGTGCGGCTATTCCGTAAGAGAATGTTACATTTCTCAATACCTGTTCTGTGCCGAAATCAACATTTTTCCATTCAACATACTGTGTGCCGTCCATAAATCCGCCGAATCTGTCTTGTGTTACACCCGCAGATGCCAAATTTGTTGAAGTATAGTTTTGTGTATTCAAAACAGTTCCCTCGGCATCTATATCAATCGGCGTTGTGAAATTCAAGCTTTTAACAGCACACGGAACGCTCGATGAAAGAACAACATCCTTCACACCGCTCACCAAAATATCGCTTTCCGACATTTCGGAAACAAAGTCACCGTTTGCATCAAACGGAATATTCCACATCTTATCCCCTGCCGTGACATACAATATGCCCGCTTCTTTTGCCGAAATACTTGCATAAGCGGAGTATTTCTTTTCTGTTTCGCCGAAATTCACGCTGTATTTTGCGGTATTATTACCTGCAAGATAAATCGTGTTATTGTAAAGCTTTGTATCCTGTGCCATTTCGGGTGTGAATGTTTTTGTTGCACCTTCGCTTGTTATCGGCTCAAACTGAATCGAATAAAGATTTCCCGGTCCGT
This sequence comes from uncultured Lachnospiraceae bacterium, assembly GCA_964530315.1. Lineage (GTDB taxonomy): Bacteria > Bacillota > Clostridia > UBA1381 > UBA1381 > RGIG1988. Next base: position 11,402 of record CAZGZZ010000048.1, on the reverse strand, counting down.
ACGCCCAGCAAACCCAAACATCGTGAACACCGTAAATTTCTTTGTTTATCGTTTTCTTATGATTTTGCCAATCAACCCAATCCTGACCTTGATTAAGAACAAAGCTTCCAATCAAGTTTTCCGAACTCCAACTATCAACGAACACTTCAAATGTCCCGTAAAGTCCGTCGGAAATAACCGCCTTGACATTTATTTCGGAAACACCCTTATCAAAATCAATGTCCTTGAAAACAGCAACTCCGTTTTCACCCTTTAAGCCTGTTCCCTCTGATATTACAGTCATTGTTGTTTCCGATGCACAGTTGTCAACCGCAACAATCTCATTGTAAGGATTTTGATATGTCGGTGCAACCGCATTTCTATACATTGATGAAAGCATCAAGTCAGCAGAAATTGTTGCAACGCTTGTCTCACCGATACCGTATTTTTTTGCTGCGACATTTTCTCCGACAACCAAAACATATGCATCAGTTCCCACCAGCGCATCAACAATACCCTCGCAATTTTCTCCGGCTTCAACAAAAATCATATCATAACCGCCATCTTTGAGCGAATATTCTGTTTCGATAAGACCGATTTTTGTTGTTATTTCGGACAAATTCTTAAACGCTGCTGTTATTGTTTTTTCGGTATCGGCATATTTTGCTCTCAAAGCACCTAATACAGCCTCGGAGCTTTCGCTGTTTGCTCCGATGTAAAGAGCTTTGATTTCACTGTTCGTTTTGAATGCATCATACTCCGCTTCAAACTTAAAGCCTGTAAAGCTTGAATTATCGCTTGCATTCTCAACAGCGATTATTCCGGCATTTTTATAATCCGCAATGCCATCTATATCGTACCTTGTCTTTCCGGCTGTCAGAGTTATTGTGTCGATAACCTCTCCGTTTTGTGTCATAACATTAACTGTCGGAATTGTCAAAGAATTCTCATCAACAGTCAAATTTTCAAACACAATCTTGTTATATCCGCCTTTACCGAAATCCATTTGATAGAAAGGTGTATCATAATCTCCGGTATGAACCTTTTGAATTGTTGATGCATCAGTAATTTCTATGAATTTAAATCCGTAAAAATCGCCCGACCATTGAGTCATATTCTGAACCGACTGCCAGCAAATATCTGTTATCCCCTTAAAATTGTTGTTATCAACAAGAATAAGAGATGTTACCTTATTTGCGTTATCGTCACCGTAGCCGGGAATTGCAATTCCGTCTTGAAGAACAGTGCCTTCGTGACCCTTTGTAATCTTGAAGTTCTTTTGAGTGTCCTCCGGCTCTTTGTTTCCGAAATCAATTTGGAAATATGCCGCACCCTTTTTTCCGAAATTCAAGGATTTATAAGTGTACCAGTTATTGTATGAGCATATTTTGATGTGATCGGTCGGGTCAGCATTATCCAAGTTAAATCCAGAATACGAATCATCACAGCTCAATGCCTGAACATAAGAATAAGCATCCTTTGAAATTCCGAAGAAGAATGTGTTGACATTACCGTTATTTCTGAATGTAAGCTTAACATCATATGTTCCCGGTTCGATTGTATTTTCCGGTGTTACGTAAACATCTTCAAAGTTGACCCATCCCTTGTTCGGAACGGCAACCTCTGTCACTCTTGTTTCAACATTGCTGCTATCTATAATGCTGACAACAACACTTGCATTTGTTATGCTCTCATCGGTTGACGCACCGAGGCAGAAAAATTCGGGTGTAGCGGCAAATTCCATATTCTTATAAAGAACATAATGACCTCTGTCGCCATCATTTCCGCCGATATAGTCAAATTGACCGTTCAGTGCATAGCTTTGCGGACGAAGTGAATACTGTTGAGTCCATTTTCCGTCCGTTCTGTCTTCATACAAGGTGTAATACTGCGATGCTTCAACCGCTTTTGTCACTTCAAACGCATCATAATTTGTTTGTGTCGGATACGCATACTCGACACCGTTATGAATACCGTAGCCGTTTGCGGCATCACGAATTTCACCGTCAGCGGCAAAAGTAAGCGGAGCTATACTCAATAGCATTGCCAACGCCGTCAAAACCGAAAAAATTCTTTTTTTCATTTTTTTCATACCTTTCTTTAAATTTTTTCAGGAGCAGGTATCCGTCAAAAAACGCCACGCAAACCATAGGGGAAGCCTGCCTGTCCGCTCCTTGCTTTTATACAGACCGAAAACCCTTTCGGGATTTTGGATTCTGCCGTTTTGTGCCGTTTATTTTACAATTACGGTCGATAATACACCGCCGTATTTCGTATATAAATAAACCTTTGAGCCGAGTCCGAGACTTTCGGCACTGATAATATCATTTATTGAACCGATTTTAAATTCTCCGTCCTCAAATACATAAAATACCGTGCTTGTAAGCTTGAACACCTCTTCGGAGCCTGTAAGCTTAATAAGATTATTTTTTTTCTTTGCAACATTTCCGTTTTTGATAACAGAATAACCGCCGTTAATATGAACTGTCGGTCCTGTTACCGAGCCGCCTGCAGCAACCGAAAATACCTTAACTATACCCGATAATTTTCCGTCTGTGCCCACTCTGAATCTTATCGCATCACCCGGCACAAGATTTTTTCCTTTTGTTCTTGCTGTTTCTGAAACTATCGCTGTTTTTAAAGTTTGGTCCGTACCGTTATAATATTCGATAATAACATCGATATCATCTCCGTTCCATTCCTCTCTTACTTTATTGACATACTTAACATCCTCGTAAGGCTCTGTATCATTATCAAGAGTTGAGCCGATTTGAACGCCTATTGTAACATCCAGCTCACCGCTTGCACGGTTATAGCATTTTACAGCCACTTCCTCGTCCTCGACAAAATTGTTTCCCGTCACCTGATAGCTCTCATATTCTGTCAAATCGGACGGAATTTTAAAGAGTGTAAATTCAGAGTTTAAAACAACTTCTCCGCCCTTTAGAGATTCACCTGCAACCTTATATCTGTCGGCATAGGTTGCGGCAACATCCTTATAGTGATAAAGTCCGTGCGTTTTATCCGCTGTCGGGCTTTCTTCTATCGGGAAAGTAATCTCTCTGATTTCGCCCAATCGATTTGTTGTAAATACGCATATTTCCTGTTTAGGCATAATGTAAGCATAAACCTCGCTTTCGGTTTTTCCTTTTATGCCGTCAACCTCGATATTTTTATAGCAACGATAATCGGCAATTTTTCCGTCCTCGTCAAAAATCTTTATAATCGGAGAATCTGTATCCTCATCCATATATGTCCTTATAACAAACCCAAGCTTGTTTGATGCCGACGCACCATTTTCAACGAATACAACCTCACCGTATCTGTTGAGATACGCCTTTACCGTTGCACCGATATATACTCCCGACACGCCTCGGTCAATATAGTCCTTTGAGATTTCATATTCCTTGTCCTCTATTCGAACATTTCCGGAATTTTTGTCAAGACCTTTCACCGTTCCTTTTACGGTTTGCTTGCTTTCCCACATATTATACAAGACAAATGAATTATCAATCGAATTTGCCGTTGCAAGCGTTATTATGCTTCCCGATGTCAAATCCTTTGGTTCTTTTTCATTACCCGCAACCGATGTCAAGCCTATTTTATACATCGGATTGTTATATTGAATTTGCAAATCCCCGTCGTTTGTTGTATCGTCAAAATCATTAAGATAGATTATACCGTTGTCATATCCGATAAATTTGTAATCCTCTGTGTTCCAAACCTTAACAACATCCGGAACATCGTCACGGTTGTTTGAAATCAGTTCAAGACTTCCGCTTTTAAAATTAAACATATCGGAGGTACACTTTGATGTAGCAATTCCGTTATAAATAATACTTGCGGAATCGGGAATTTTAACATTTCTTTCCTTTTGCCCCTCCCAATATCTTACGGTATTCGCCTTACAGTCGATAAAATCATAAGCGTTAATTTCGGTTATGCTGTTACTTTTGCTTTTTTGAATATAAAGCAAAACATTTTCATAGCCTGTTGCTTCAAAGTAATATTCAACCTCATAACCCAAAAGACCCGAAACATTGCAATCACCGATATCAAATATGTAGTTATTGATAAGAACCTGATCCTCGCCGATGTCGCTCACCTCGGTAAGACCTGTTTGATAATCCATATTCAAGATGCCTTTTGATTTGTGAATATTTCTGTATTCAATCAAAAGTGTGTTATCGGTTATCGCCGTATATGTTCCCATCGTTCCGTCCTTGTCCGGAACAATCGATGAAATTTTCAACGGAGGAACTTTTGTTGCATCATACAAAAGCTGCAACGCTTCCGACCATAAAAGCGGCGAATCAGCTTTTGCAGAGCATTTTATGTCTATCGAAGCCGCCGTTTCATAATTTGAAGAACCGTCCAAAACGGTACTTTGACGATTGAGCATATTCAAAAGAATTTGACACGCTTTTTCACTGTTAATACCCTCGTCGGCTTTCAATCCTGCATTTTGCAATACAGCATTCACCATTTCATCTCCGTTTTCTCCACGAAGCATTAGTGCCGCCTTTGCAAACTCTCCCGATTTAACCTCTCCGTCAGCATCAAAGCCTACCGTCGGGTCATAATCGATTATTTCAAGAGCTGTGAGAATTTTGAAGATTTCTTCTTTTCCGCCTTTTATAACCGATTGCGGAACTTTCACTTCCGAGTCACCGTTTGACGAAACGGCATAAAAATTCTTAATATTTCCCGTTGCCGTTGTTTGTATCGATACATACACATTATGTATGCCGAAAATATCACCGTCCTTTATCTCCGCTTTCTGTGGCTTGTGATTGTCCCAATCTCCCGTTGATGAAACCTTTAATTCCGCAAAAGGAAGCTCCGAAATCGACTCGATATAAAAGCATATTTTATTTCCGGCAAATTCACCCGGTGTTGCAACATTAACAATAAATTCCGATATTCCGTCACTGCCGAAATCAACATTTTCGTATTTTGCCCATCCGAAGCCGTTACTGCTTCCCAAACCGTTTGTTGTTACATAATTCAAATTGTTCTTATCGGCAAATTTTGATGCATCCACTCCGTCAAAAATTGACATTGTATCTGCAGTCTCGTCGGCAAATGCCGGAATACCCACAATTAACATTGCCGCCGCAAGCATAAATGAAATTATCTTTTTCTTCATACCGACACCCCCTTATTTAATGTTTGTGAGCAGTCTGCAAAGCATCACAACCGCTTCCGCTCTTGTTGCGTTCTTTTTGGGCGAGAACTTATCATTACCCGTTCCGTTTATAACCTCTGCCATAGCAAGATTTCTTACCGCATCATAAGCATAGGAAGAAATTTGATCAAAATCGACAAAGCCTATTCTTTGCTTAACCGCAACCAAATCCTTATCTGTCTTTTCAACCGCTCTTTGAAGAATTGCAGCTATCTGTTCTCTTGTTATATTTTGTCCGATGCCGAAATTATTTTCATCAATTCCCGTTATGATTCCCTTTTCGTATGCCTTTGCAAGGTACGGAGCATACCATGAATTTTTATCGACATCATAAAAATTCAAAGCATTTACATCTCCTGTTCCAAAGCCGAAAGCTCTGACAACCATAACCGCAAATTCTTCTCTTGTTACACTGTCGTTAGGAGCAAACTGTGTGTCACTCTTTCCGCTGACAACTCCGAGCGAATACATATAATTTATGCTTGTCTTTGCCCAAGGTGCTTCATCAAGGTCTAAAAATCCTTTTCTTTCCTCTTGCTGTTCTTTGTTGTTTTTTTCTTCGTTTTTGTGCCAAAATTCAAGAGTAAATTCCTTTTTTCCGCTTATTGTTGACGGTTCAAGTTCATACTTTTGATTTGCCATATTATCCTCTGTGTTGTATGAATCGATATTTCTCATAAACATCTCCGCAATTTGATTAACCGTCACAAAATTTTTATTGATGAAAATTTTTAGCAAATTCTGCTTTGCCTTGTTTGCAAGACGGTTGTAAATCGCCATTTTGTCCGATGTTACGGACGGTGTTGCCAAAAAAAGCTCCGTTTCAAAATCCTGCAACGCTTCAGCGACAAAGCCCCATGATTCCGCACCGTTAAAGTTTCCGACAACAACCGCTTCTTCAAACATCGAAACAAAATCCGATCCGTTTGATGAAGCTTGTGCATTTGCAATCAATGCTTCTGCGATTTTTTCCTTGTATGCTTCAAAATGCATTGTATATTTCGTATTTGATGAAATTCCGAGTTCCGCATTGTATGTATCGATATGATTTATGATATTTTCGCTATTTTTCACATTTTTGATATGGCTCACAACAGCTTCCGGAACAATCACATTCTTCAAGCCGTTTGTCCACAAAGAGTAATCTCCGTCAGTCTTATATGTCAAAGGATTTGATGCAAAGAATGTATCAGTAACGCTTTTTAGCCTTAACATATCGGCACTCTGTGCAGATGCAAACATTTCAGTCTTTACTCCGAAAACACTTGCGTTTGTTTTCACCGCATTAAATGCATCGGTTTCATTTGCGGCACTTTCCAGGGATTGCAAAATACCGTAAGTATCATCGGGTGTTGTGTATGAAAATGTAACACATTCATTCACCGCACCGCTTTTTATCACAGCTTTGTAATTTCCTGTTGCGGCTGTGTCGGGCATTTTGAATTTATAGTTGTATTTTCCGCCTGTCACGGTTGTTCTGAAAAGCTGTGTGAGAATGGTTGTCTGTTCATAAAGTGTCTTACTCTCATCATAAACCGACGGAGCGACCGCAATAAATGCAACGCCGTCAGCAACTCCGCTTCCCGAAACCGTTACCCAGCCGTTGTATGCATCGGCTTCTATTTTCTTTTGAGATTGATTTCCCGTATATCTCGATATTGTTCTTTCAGCCGCTTGGGCGATTTCCGTATCGTCACTGTACAAGAAATATGCACCGAATCCCGTTGCATTTGCATCCTTAACGCCGTTCGGAATATTAAACGATGTTGTTGCTCCTCCGTTGGCAATCGAATGCGACGACTCACGCTTTTTAACCATTGAACCGTTTTGATTATATTCGCACAAGATAAGCTTTCCACTTCTTGTTTCATCATTTTCCAAATTTCTTTTGATTGAAGCGCTCGCCTTAACCATTGAGCCGCTTACAGTGATTTTCGGTGCTGTAATTGTTTCATACTGCCATTCAAATTTGAATCTGTCTATATTCACTCCACCGTTGGCATTTGCACCTATTCTTATGTTATGCACACCTGTTATTGCGGTGTTTATCTGGGCTCTGTGAGGCTGATAATTTTTATACTTTATGTCCTCATCGGTTGTTACCGGAATAGGAATGGTTGCCAAAACCGTTCCGTCCTCTGTGGAAACTATGATACTTCTTCCCTCCTGCCAAGCTGATGCATACACTTCAACATAACCGGGAGAGTGTGTTCCGAAATCCATATTCAAATATTCCGCATACTGATCAGGTCTTGTTTCCTGAATTATTGTATATTGACCGTCATCGGTCGGATTTGCTCTTATACCCGTACAGGTTTCAACGCCGTCAACAATGTCAATCGTTGTCCAAAGTCTTGCACATTTATATGCATCCGTTTCGGTATATGGGTCAAAATTCTTTTGTTCAAGATTATTTCCGAATTTGTCCTTATAATAATAGCCAAGCGTTTCGGCATATGCGTTCGGTATGAGTGACATTAACACAACCGCAAAAATAATAAAGGATATCAATCTTTTTTTCATTCGCCTTCTCCTTTCAAATTTGCCGACCGCAGGACGGATTGCTCCGTCCCGAGATCGATTTTTTATGCTTTATCAATTGCTGTTTCCGAAGCCGAACCATAGGAAATTACTTGTTTTTCCTCCCTTAAATGACAAATAGATATCATATGTTCCGGCTTTCAAGGTTTTGTTAAGCTTCAAGTTTTCCGTTCCATAGTCATACCATGAATTATGCTCACTTACAAATGTTCCGACAAGCTCTCCGCCCTGTGAGCCTATTCTTATCTCAACAGGCTGACCTGCATATTCACCCTCACTGCACATTCTCATAAAGAATGTGTCGCAGTCCTTCTTCAATTCTACGCCCTTAAATTCAACTGTTGTATTTTGGGTATTGTTCAAGATATAATGGAATTCACCCTCCGGAATAACCGTTGCACCTGCTCCTCCGGCAATGATTGTTCCCGTGTCGGCATAAACACCCTTATGCACTCCGGCTAACGCATCATCAACTCTCTCAAGCTTGATTTTCTCTATATTTACCGATTTGTAGTTATCCATATATATGTAGATATTTGCTTTTTCCGGTGCATCTGAAAATCTTGCCGCACCGACAAAATCAATAACATCTGTTTCGGGTGTCTTTGTATTGATTATAACCTGTTCCTTTATCTCATAATCATTCAAGCTGTTTCCGATAATAATCGAAGCCAAATCTCCCGAATTACAGTAATCACCCGCAAAATAGAGTGTGAGTTTATTTTCTCCTCCCGAAAAATCAACATCCTTGAAACAAATCCAATCGCCGTCCTGTGTCGGTTTGAAAAGACCGTTTTCTATTTTTGCCGTCTTTGATATTTCTGTTCCCTTATCTACCGTTAAAAATGAGCTTTCCGTATCACAAGTGTTTAAGTAAGGTGTTTTATCCTTTAAATACTGTGAAGCACCGGTTGTGAACATTTTTTCATTCGGATACATTGATTTGTCAATTGCATCCTTGCCACCCTCTATATAGCCGATATCGGCATTGTTCCAAACATCTGTAACAGATGCGGCAGAATCCAAGGTCTGCAAATAACGGGGCATATCATATTTCACATCATTGTCCCAATAAAGAACATTGTTATAGTGCTGGAACATTGATGTCTGACCGTCATAATAAACAACCGCATTCATAGCACCGTCATTTGCCCACGAATTGGCTATCATATTATGGTGGTCACGGGTTTTTAATCTTTCTGTTCCGGCAACAATTCCGTATTGATACCACGGAGCTGTATCTCTTGCATGCAGTGAACCGTCTTTTATATCATTATAGGCAAATTCACTCGGCAAAAATGGTGGAAAATGAACATCGTTTTCATTTGGGATTTCTCCGCCGTACCAAGCTTCATTTGTTGAATAACCGTAGCAGTGTCTGCCCGAACGCATAAGAGTGTTTGAATAAATAGCATTTCCGCCCCTGGGAGTGTCATAATTTTCCCAGGCTCTTGTTCCTATAAACAATCCTCCGACATAGCTTGCCATATATCCGCAATCGAGCAGTGCATTATTTTCGATATATTCGTGCAATCCTACCGAAAAAATTCCGGCAGCTGACGAATATTGAATTGTGTTATTCAATATAACATTATCTCTTCCACCGACATAAATACCGACCTCTCCTCTCGGAGGTGCACCGTTCGGATTGTATTTATCCCACGCATCGATAAATCCGTCACGCTGGTCCTGTGAATATGTGTAGTGACTTATATATTCGTATGTTCCGTCACGAAGCATACACATTTCACTGTTATTCATTTTCATACCACCGCCATAGGTGTCTATTCCCTCAATTCTGACATATTTGCTGTCTGCAAGGTCAATCATAACCTGGCGTACCTTTTGTTCAAGCTTTAAGGTTTCTGCAGTTTCACCCTCCGGAGGAAGAATATAAATTTTTCCGTCCTCAATTGCCCATTCGCCGGGTTTGTCTATTGTATTAATGTGATTTGTTATCCATGCATAGTCTGTATCATGTCCGTTCGCATCGAACCACCACTGCTGACATTTATCTGTCACGGTAAGCTTGCCGGGTTCACTCTTTTGAACCTTTGCCATACCGAGACCCCATGCATATCCCGTATATGCAATTACCGTTGCACCGTCCCAAAAACCCTCCTCCTGATTCAGATCTGTTTTGGAAAGCAAAATCGAATTATCCTCCATTGTAACCTTAATGTTACCTTGAACTCCCCACAAAGGGTCAAGATTTTCGGGACGGATATTCATATTTTCGTTTGTGTCCTCATTTGGATGAATACCTGCCAAAAGATTTTTCTGATTGTAGAAAATTTGATTTCTTCCGTAACCCAAATCGGTCAATGCATCATAAACAAGCATTTCCTGTCCATATACATTTGTTTTTGTTCCAACAGGTGCACCAAGTTCCGCCGTTGCCGTCAGCTTAACGCTTTCGCCGTCAGCCGATTTAAATGTTATCGGGTTCGATACCGTACCGCTGTTTTTCGGTGCCAAAAGCTCGTGATATGTTCCCTCACGGATTATGACTGTATCTCCCTCTTTTGCAACCTCTGCCGCCTGTGCGATTGTTTTAAAAGGTTTTTCATATGAACCGTCGTTTGTGTCACAAGCATCACAGTTCTGCGATACATAATATGTTGTTCCGATTTTTTCCTTTAGTTTCCACTCTTCAAAATTCTCAAAAAGCTCTCCGAAAATTTTGTCCTTTAAAATATTATCGGCATTTGAAAGATATTCAACAATATAAATCCCGTTCTTTTCCTTTAAAACTCTTCCCTCTATATCGGCAAAATAGCGAAGCGGAAAATAAACCTTGCCGTTCACCGTTCTTGTTATATTCTCAATTTCGTAAGGCTCTGCGGAATAATCCTGCTTTGTAAGCTTTCCGTCCTTATAATGGAAAGTATAAGCATCTTTCATTATTACCCATTCGTCGTCCTTTTGCTCATAGTAATATTCAAAAGCTCTGGAAAATGTGTGAATCGGAAGATAAATTTCTCCGTTCTCTATATAAGGAAGTTCTCTTGCATCATCATTATTTATATATCTTCTTCCGCCGTTGACAAGTATAACTGGGGAATTTTTTGAAGCAATGATTGCCGTTTGAATTGCTTTTTCATAGTCCGTAAGGTCGGGCATTTCATCATAATGTCCTCTTTTTGAATCCGATATACTCGAATACATACTTGTACCAAGCATTTTTGCTCTTCTTATATCTATTGAATAAATTTCAATCGGCTTATCAAACTTAAAACTGATTCTGTATTGCCCCTTATGCAGGCAAGGATTTATTTTCATAACCGTTGATGAACCCATAAGCGTCGTTTCATATGTATTATCATTCATCATTAAAGTGAGCTTTGATTCTCCATTTTTTGGTGTAAATTTCATTTCTATACTTGCCGTGTTGAACGGTATATACATATCATATGTCACCTTTGAATTATCCGACATATTCAGTACCGAATTTTCATAATGACCGTTAGAAAATTTAACATAGCTTCCGAGGTCAAGGCTGATTGATGTTTCTCCGGCGGTGTCGGTTGTGAGTGCAAAAGCTCCCTTTGGCAAACACATTGTCACAATTGCCGAGATCGCCAGAATTAATGAAATAATTCTTACACTTTTCTTTTTCATTTTTTTCCCTCTTTCTTGTATATTTTTTTTAAATCCGCACAACTTTTACAGATTTTACACATATATTATATAC
>CAZGZZ010000047.1:0-13401 GCA_964530315.1 uncultured Lachnospiraceae bacterium | reverse complement strand
CAGAACAGGTAAGCATTGTAAAGCCCTTCATTTTGTATAGTGATACAGAGGTAAGTCCTATAGTCGGGACAGAGAAGCAATCGGAGGAGTTATTACAATACATTCTTTCTGATTTTGAGGCTGATCCGTCAAAAATATGGGAAACAAACATCTTCGGAAAATCGCTATATGAGCTTGTGAACGACGGACTGCACACAAAACTTTCAAAGATGCCGGAGGAATCCAGAATGAAGTTAAAGGAAACATTATCACGAATAATCAATGAAGGTAGCGGTGGTTTGATTTGTATTATACTGTAAAAAAGATAATTGCGATACTGATAATTATTTTGATGTTATGTGCCTGCTCGGCACACAAGGTTGATATGAAGCTTACCGAAAACGAATATGAAACAGATACTCAAATTGTGAAAATCGAAGTTCCGAGTTTCAAACATCTTGGAAACAAAGAGCTATGCGATGAAATAAATGAGAAATACCGCAAATTGTCCGATGAATTACTGAATTCCTTTATAACAGCCGACGAGAATGCTTCGGAAAAAAAGACGGGAAAAAGTGAGCTGAAAATGAAGCAGGAGGAAAAATACAACAAAAACGGAGTATATTCATTAGTCGGTGAAATTTATGAATACACAGACGGGATGTACGGTGTGTCGAAAAGATGTGTGTTAAATGTCGATACAACCAATTCAAAGGTGATATATTTAAAGGATTTATTCACTGACGACGAATATTCGGATATGCTTGATTCAAAGCTTGAAAAGCTGTCAAAAGACCCGATTTATTCGGATTTGTGGGAAAAGCCGAAAATAGGTGATGAGCAAAATGAGTTTTTCTATTTTGACGATAAGGGACTTGTCATCTTTTATCCTCCATATGAGCTTTCCTACTATACAAGAGGTTTTGTTGAGTTCATCGTGCCGTATTCGGAGCTTTACGGTTATTTGAAGCCGGAATATTCTGCATTATATAAACAGTAAAAGTATTTACAAATTTCAAGGAGTGTGATATAATCATATTAAATCATACCGAAAGGCTTGATTGTATTATATTATTTTAAGGAGTATTGCTGTTTGAAGAAAAACGACACTTCGGATATTGTGGCATAGTCGGGAGGCTGTGTAATACAATTTCAGCACAAGCCTCCCTATATTGCGGTCAACAATTATCAGGAGGAAAAATAATGAGTAAAAATGACTTTATAATTCGTTTGGAAAGAAAAGAGGAACACAGAGAAGTTGAAAGTTTGATTAGGGAAGCATTTTGGAATGTTTACAGACCGGGTTGTCTGGAACATTATGTAATTAATCAGTTAAGAAATGACAAAGACTTTATACACGAACTTGATTTTGTTATGGAAAAAGATGGTGAAATTATAGGACAAAATGTGTTTATGAAAGCAAATATCAAGGCTGATAATGAAAAAGATATTCCTATTTTAACAATGGGACCGATTTGTATAACGCCAAAGCTGAAAAGACAAGGCTATGGCAAAATATTACTTGACTATTCGCTTAAAAAAGCGGCAGAGCTTGGATTTGGTGCGGTATGCTTTGAGGGAAATATTGATTTTTACGGGAAAAGCGGGTTTTCGTATGCAAGTGAATTTGGTATTCGATATCACGGATTGCCAGAAGGTGCAGACAGCTCCTTCTTTCTTTGTAAAGAGCTTATAGCAGGTTTCTTGAATAATATAACAGGAGAGTATGCTCCGCCACAGGGTTATTTTGTTGATGAGGCAGAAGCTGATAGATTTGACAAGAAATTTCCATACAAAGAAAAACTAAAAGTTTCGGGACAGATTTTCTAAAAAACGAAATCGGCAAGGGTTGACTATACGTCACCCTTGCTTTTTTATGTGTTGTGATTTTAAATTTTTTTGATTTAGAACTGATTTTTGTGTATTCGTAAGTTATTTGACTAAAATCAGATGTTGGTTGGGACAAATTTTGTGTAGTTTTAGGGTTGTTTTTTGCAAAAATATAATGTAAAATATAATAGTAAAACTAAAATTAAGAAAGGAATGATCTAAATGCACATGAATTTTTTGAGAAAACTTCCGAGTGCAGACGAAATTAAGGCTCAAATGCCTATGTCAAGCGATTTGCTTGAGACAAAAAAAATCAGGGATAAGGAGATTTGTGATGTGTTTACAGGCAAGGACGACCGTCTTGTTTTGATAATCGGACCATGTTCTGCGGATAATGCCGAATCAGTCCTTGATTATATGCACAGATTAAAAAGAGTACAAGAACAGGTTTCGGATAAAATCCTTATTATACCGAGGGTTTATACAAATAAGCCGAGAACGACGGGAGATGGATACAAGGGAATGGTTCACCAGCCTAACCCGGAGGACAAGCCCGATATGGTTAAGGGTTTGGTTGCAATCAGAGATTTGCATTTGAGAGTTATAAAAGAAACCGGATTTTTCTGTGCAGATGAAATGCTTTATCCGGAAAATTACACTTATCTTTCGGATATATTGTCATATGTTGCAATCGGTGCAAGATCGGTTGAAAATCAACAGCATCGTTTGGTTTCAAGCGGTATGGATATACCTGTCGGAATGAAAAATCCGACAAGCGGAGACTATTCGGTTATGATGAATTCAATCATTGCCGCAACTCACTCACATACATTTATTTACAGTGGATATGAAGTGGAAACAAAGGGAAATCCTTTGGCTCATGCTATTTTGAGAGGTTCTGTGAATAAGCATGGTCAATCATTGCCTAATTACCATTATGAAGATTTGGAAAGACTTTATGATGCATATGCCGCAAAAAATCTTGAAAATATGGGGTTGATTGTTGACGGAAATCACGCAAATTCAAACAAGTGTTATCTTGAACAGATAAGAATTTGCAAAGAGGTGCTTCACAGCTGTCGTCATAACAATGATATTAAAAATCTTGTCAAAGGATTTATGATAGAAAGTTATATTGAGGACGGAGCACAGAAAATCGGTGACGGTGTTTACGGAAAATCAATCACAGACCCGTGTCTCGGATGGGAAAAGACAGAAAGACTCATTCTTGATATCGCTGATTTGACATAATTGCCATGAAGAAAAAAACATCGTGCGAAAGCTGTATGTATTTTGAGTATGACGATGAATATGAGTGCTATGTCTGCGGTATGAACCTTGATGAGGACGAAATGTATCGTTTTATGCAAAATACATTCGATAACTGTCCGTATTACAAATTCGGAGATGAATATACAATTGTAAGAAAACAAATATAAGACTTGAATTTTTAGACGGAGAATTTTGAAATGACGGAGAAAAAATCAGAAATTTTAAACGGTTCGATATTTAAAAATTTGTTATTGTTTACAATACCAATCATTTTAACGGGAGTTCTGCAGCTGTTTTACAATGCCGCCGATGTTGTTGTTGCCGGAAGATTTGCCGGAAGCAATTCGCTTGCGGCGGTCGGTTCGACAACATCGATAACAAATCTTTTGATTAACCTTTTTGTCGGGTTGTCGGTCGGTACAAGTGTTTGTGTGGCTCAGTTTATCGGAGGAAATGAAAGAGAAAATCTGAAAAGAACAATTCACACATCCGTTGCCGTTGCGGTTATCAGTGGAGTTGTACTTATGCTTATCGGAACTGCGTTTTCAAAGACGCTTTTGGAGCTTATGAAAACACCGGAGGATATTATCGATGAAGCAAGTCTTTATATGAGAATTGTATTTATGGGTATGCCTGCGAACCTGTTGTATAATTTTGGTGCAGCAATACTTCGTGCAGAGGGGGACACAAAAACACCGCTTGTGTTTTTGTGTGTCTCGGGAATGATAAATGT
Source organism: uncultured Lachnospiraceae bacterium (assembly GCA_964530315.1). Classification (GTDB taxonomy): domain Bacteria; phylum Bacillota; class Clostridia; order UBA1381; family UBA1381; genus RGIG1988. Next base: position 9,587 of record CAZGZZ010000047.1, on the reverse strand, counting down.
TATATTAAACCTTGTGTTTGTTATTGTTTTTAAGATGAAAGCCGACGGTGTCGGCTGGGCAACGATAATTTCGCAGTATATATCGGCAGTTTTGATTGTGGCATTCTTGATGAGGTCAAAAGGCGATGAAAAGCTTGAAATAAGACAAATAAGAATACACAAAAACATTATGGTGAGAATTTTGAAAATAGGAGTTCCGGCAGGAGTGCAGGGAATGATTTTTTCGATATCCAATGTTTTGATACAATCTTCAATAAACACATTCGGCTCGGTTGTTGTTGCCGGAAATTCAGCCGCCTCAAACCTTGAAGGCTTTGCATATACCGCAATGAATTCCGTGCATCAGGCAATTGTCACATTTGTCGGACAGCATATCGGAGCAGGAAAAACCGAAAAAATAAGAAAATTGTTGGTAACGGGATGCATTCAAGTTACTTTGATAGGTGTGATTGCAAGCGGTTTGTTGTTATTTTTTGCACATCCGCTCCTAAATCTTTATGCACCCGGTCAGGAAGAGGTAATTGCGAGTGGAATTAACAGATTTTCGGTCATCCTGACAACATATTTTATCTGTGGAATTATGGAGGTTATAGTCGGAGTTACAAGAGGTATGGGAGATTCTTTCAAACCGATGATAGTTTCAATATTGGGTGTTTGCGGAATAAGAATTATTTGGATATACACGGTTTTTGCAATATTCAGAACCCCGTTTTCACTTTATATATCCTATCCGATTTCCTGGTTTATTACGGCGGTGCTTCAGCTTATAATATGTTTTAAAACAATGAAGCAATTTAATGCTTAATAATTAAAAGAATATGAAAAGTAAAAAAGCTTTTCGTATTCTTTTTTTATTTGAATAAAAAAGCAATTTACGAAAAAAATAAATAAATATAAGCAAAAGTGACGCATTGTCTATACAAAGTTAAAAAAAATGTGATATACTCAAAAAATAAATCGGGAGGTCTTTTATATGGCGAGGGAAACGATAAGAATAATAAAGGAAGCGGAGGAGGAAGCAAGAAATATTGTTATGTCAGCTGAAGCTGAAGCGGAAGAAATTTTGAATTCCGCAAAAATAGAAGCCGAAGAATCGAAAAAAGAGCTTTCGGTGTTGTTGGAGCGTGAGTGTGACCAAAAAACAAGGGAAGCAAGAAAAAGAGCGTGCGAAATATCAAAAAAGAAAAATGCCAAGGCTGTTGAAAGGTCGGAAAACTTAAAAAGTGACTTGATGAAAAATAAAGAATATGCAATAGAAGCAGTTCTTAAAAAGGTAACAGAGGGTTGAGCTCTTTATAAAAGAAAAGGGGTGATAAATTGGCTGTTCTTGAAATGGACAAAATTTTTATTTACGGCTTAAATAGGGACAGAAAAGCGGTGCTGGAATATCTGCATCAAAATGAAATTGCACAAATCACCGATTTTGATGCTTCGGAAAACGGAATAGGCAGAAAGGAAACCGAAAAAAGCATAGATTCCTTTAACCAATATATTGCCGCCGCTGCAAAGACGATAGAAATTCTTGATAATTATAAGACGCAAAAAAACGGTATATTCAAAACAAGAAAAAATGTGCCTATCGGTGAGTACAGTATGAAAAAAGGTGAAATTGAAAATGTAAATCGTCATATTTACAACATAATAAATGCCGATAGGGATATAAAAAAGAACATTGATTCGGTTGCAAAAATAAATGTGAAGCTTTCGCAGATAGAACCGTACAGCTCTTTAGATATTCCGATGAATTTCAAGGGAACAAAATCAACTCTTTGCAAAATCGGTGCATTTACGGGTGAGCGGAGCGAGGAAGAAATAATAAACAAGCTGAATGATAAGCGGGCTAAAGGGTATCATTTTGAAATATTGTATAAAACAAAGCAGCTCACCTGTATTTGGATAATTTATTTAAAAAAATGCAGAGAAACTGTTGAAAATACTTTGAGTGATATCGGTTTTTTTGAACCGACCTTCAGTCTGTCCCACAGAGTGGCGGCTGAAAAAATAAAGGTTTTGTCGGGTGACAGAGATATGCTTTTATCTCAAAATGAAAAAATAAAGGAAAAAATTACTGAATTTGCGGCATATCGGGAAGAAATAGAACTTTTTTATGACCATCTTGTTATGAGGAAAGAAAAATATGAGGTATTGTCGCATCTCGGAATAACAGAAAATACATTTGTGATATCGGGATTTGTTCCCCAAAAGTATTCAAAAAAGCTTTTGGGTGATATATCGGAAAATTTCGGTGTTTATACCGAGGCGGAAACTGCAGAGCAGGGCGAAGCTCCCGTTATGTTTTCCAATAATGCGTTTAGCGAACCTGTTGAGGGTATAACTGCGGATTACAGTATGCCGTCACCGAACGATATTGACCCAAACCCTATAATGTCATTCTTTTACTATCTGTTTTTCGGTATGATGTTTTCCGATGCGGGATACGGTATTTTGATGATGATAGTATGCGGAATTCTGGGGTTTTGGAAAATTCTGGAAAAACAAAAAAGAAAGTTGTTTAAAATGTTTTTCTATTGCGGCGTTTCGACGACATTTTGGGGTCTGATGTACGGAAGCTTTTTCGGAGATATGATAGATACCGTTTCACAAAAATTCTTTGACGGTTCAGTCAGCTTAAAGCCTGTTTTGTTCAATCCCACAAATAAGCCGCTTGAGCTTTTGATAATAAGTGTGGCATTCGGAATGATACACATTTTGACGGCACTTTCGATAAAGTTTTATATGCTGTGGAGAGACAAAAAAAGAGTAGATGCTGTGTGTGACACGGGATTTTGGATTTTGACTCTTTTGGGAATAAGCATTTATGCTTTAAGTGCATTGATAAGTGCCGACGGGATTGACAATATCGGGATTGTTTTGACGGCGACGGGATTTTTGGGAATTATTTTGACGGGAGGAAGAAACAATAAAAATATCCTCGGAAAATTTTTTGGCGGAATATTGAGTTTATATGATATAACAAGTTATGTGGGAGATATACTTTCATATTCAAGACTTATGGCACTCGGTCTTGCAACGGGAGTTATAGCATCGGTTATAAATGTTCTCGCATCACTCGGCGGTGCTACATCGTTTGGCGTGATATGTTATATTGTTATTTCGATTTTCGGACACTCACTGAACTTTTCAATAAACTGTCTCGGAGCATATGTTCACACTAACAGACTTCAATATGTTGAATTTTATCAGAAATTCTATGAGGGCGGCGGAAAGAAATTCGAGCCTTTTGCAATGAATACAAAGTATTTTAATTTTTCAAAAAAGAAATAAAAGAAAGAGGAAAAAAGATTATGAATTTGGCAATGTTTTATGTAATTTTGGGAGTGGCGGCGGCTGTCGTTTTATCAGGTATGGGATCATCAAAGGGAGTCGGAACGGCTTCGGAAGCGGCAGGAGCGGTTTTGTCCGATGATCCGAGCAAATTCGGAAAACTGCTTGTTTTGCAATTGCTCCCCGGTACGCAGGGACTCTACGGTCTTATTGTCGGAGTTATGGTTATGCTCAACGCCGGTATTCTCGGCGGAGAAATTATAACCGATCCGGCTGTCGGTTTGCAATATTTGGCGGCTTGCCTGCCGATTGCATTCGGAGGATACTTTTCCGCAAAATCGCAGGGTAGAGTTTGTGCGGTAGGAGTAAATCTTACGGCAAAACGCCCGGATGAAAGCTCAAAAGCGATTGTTTCGGCATCATTGATAGAACTTTATGCACTTTTGGGATTTATTGTGTCTTTTCTTTTGGTTGTAAATATTTGATTTGGATACTGTAATCGGAAAGGGTTGATATTGTGGGCGGTTTGGAAGATATAACCGAAGAAATAATTAACGGAGCGAAAATGTCAGCACAAGATATTTTGACACAGGCAAAGCAAAAAGCTGATGAAATAAAAAAAGCAAATGATGAAGAAAAAAGAATTATTCTTTTAAAAAAAGATAGAGAAACAAGTGAGGAATGTGAAAGAATAATCGAAATGTCGCAAGCCTCAGACCGACAAATCGAAAGACAGCTTTTGCTTGATGCGAGAAATTTTGTTATAAAGAGCATTATCGATGAGGCGGAGAAAAGAATTAAGGCGATGAGTCGGGAAGATTATCAAGATTTTTTAAAAGAAATTCTTAAAAATTCTCAAACGGGTGAGGATGGTGCGATTGTTTTTTCGTCACTTGATGAGGATGCTTTGGATGATAGCTTTAAAAAAGAATGTGTTAAAATATCCGACGGAAAACTTTTGGTATCGGAGGAACTTTTTGGTGCGGACAGAGGATTTATCATAAAATACGGAAAAACGGAGCAGAATTGCACAATTCATGCCATTATCGAGTCAAAATACAATGAGCTGACAGATATTGTGAATGAATGTGTTTCAAAAAAAAGGGAGGGATTCGGTGAGAGAAACTGAATATGTATATGTGGTCAGTTATATAAAAACTCTTGAAAATAAAATGCTGACAAAGGGCGAAATCGAAGCATTGATTTCATTGGAGGATTTGCCGTCGGCAATAAAATTTCTGACAGACAGAGGATATGGAAAAAATTCCGTGAATTATACCGATGCCGACAGTCTTTTAAAGGATGAGCTTGAAAAAAATCTTAATGAGGCGAGGAATGCCTGCGGAAATGATACACCTATAGATATAGTACTATATAAAAATGACTTTCAAAATTTTAAAACGGTAACAAAGGCGTTTGTGTCGGGTAATGCGTGGGAGAACTTGATTTTCAAACCATATACCGTAGAACCGCAAAAAATTGAATTTGCCGTAAAAAACAACAATTTTGAAGATTTGCCGAGCTTTATTGAAGATATAGCAAAAAAAGGCTATGAGATTATAACAAAAACGGACGACGGTTGTGAATTTGAAATTTTTGTGGACAAAGAGGGATTTTTGAAAATCTATGAATTGTCAAAAAAACAAAAAAATGATTTTTTGAGGGAATGGGCAGAACTTGAAATAGTTATTGCCGATATGAAGATAGCTGCAAGATGTGTCGGAAGAAAGAGAGAATTTATAAAAAAGACTTTAATACCGATTGATAAAATCAATACAGATAAGCTTGTGGAGGCGGCAATGTCGGGTATCGGAGAAGTGCGCGAAAAAATTTCGGAGATGGGATATAAAAAAATCTCGGAGGCACTTTTGATATCATTTGCCGAATTTGAAAGATGTTGTGATAATGAAAAAATCAAATTCATAAAAAAAGCAAAAGCGAATTATTTCGGATTTGAAGCTGTTATGGCTTTTTTGATTGGAAAGGAATATGAAATTCAAAATTTGAGAATTATTCTTTTCGGAAAGCAGAATAAAATAGACACATCGATTATAAGGGAAAGGGTGCGTGAGCTTTATGCATAAGATAGGAGTTGTCGGTGATTACGAAAGTGTCTGCGGATTTTCCGCTCTCGGACTTGATACATTTTATGCGGAGGATGCACAGAGTGCATATCAAATTGTAAAACGCCTGGTGAAGAATATCTACGGAATTATATATGTGATTGAGGAATATATGGAAGAGCTTTCGGAGGTGTATGAAAAATACAGCGAAATGCAGATACCGGCGATAGTTCCGATTCCGTCCGCAAAAGGTGCGATGGGGTTCGGTATGGAGAGAGTTAAAAGAAATGTTAATCGTGCGGTCGGTTCTGATATAATTTTCAATCAGAATTAAAATAAACGGAAAGGAATTGGAATATGGGAAGCAAGGGTGTAATAAAAAAGGTTTCGGGTCCTTTGGTTATAGCAAGCAATATGTATGATGCAAATATGTATGATGTTGTTCGGGTGAGCCGTTACGGACTAATCGGTGAAATTATAGAAATTCACGGTGATTTGGCATCAATTCAGGTTTATGAAGAAACATCGGGACTTGGACCGGGTGAAGAGGTAGTATCGACGGGAAACCCGTTGAGTGTTGAACTCGGACCGGGATTGATAAAGAGTATTTATGACGGTATTCAAAGACCACTTGACAAAATTATGGAAAAAGCAGGGACAAATCTTCAAAGGGGAGTTGATATTGCATCGCTTGACAGGGAGACAAAATGGGATTTTGTTCCTGTTTTAAAGGTCGGTGACAAGGTGACGGGCGGAATGATTTTGGGAACGGTTCAAGAAACGGAAGCGGTGGAACATAAAATTATGGTTCCACCCGGAGTGTGTGGCGAGCTGATAAAATTATCGGGAGGACAGTTTAATGTTACGGAATGTATCGGAATTGTTAAGGATAAGGACGGAAAGGAAAGAGAGCTTACACTTATGCAAAAGTGGCCGGTGAGAGTCGGAAGACCCTATAAACAAAAGCTCTCACCAGATATTCCGCTTGTGACGGGACAAAGAGTTATAGACACTCTGTTTCCTGTTGCAAAAGGTGGTGTCGGAACTGTGCCGGGTCCTTTCGGAAGCGGAAAAACGGTTGTTCAGCATCAGCTTGCAAAGTGGGCGGATGCTGATATTGTAGTTTATATCGGATGTGGCGAGAGAGGAAACGAAATGACGGATGTTTTGAATGAATTTCCGCAGATTCACGACCCTAGAACAGGTAAAACTCTTATGGAGCGAACTGTACTTATAGCCAATACATCCGATATGCCGGTTGCGGCGAGAGAAGCGTCGATTTATACGGGAATAACAATTGCGGAATATTTCAGAGATATGGGAATGAGCGTTGTTTTGCTTGCCGATTCCACATCGAGATGGGCGGAAGCTCTTCGTGAAATGTCGGGAAGATTGGAAGAAATGCCCGGCGAAGAGGGTTATCCGGCATATTTGGGAAGCCGTCTTGCGGGATTTTATGAAAGAGCCGGACGGGTTATATCCATAGGCGGTGATGACAGAGAGGGAGCGTTGAGTATAGTAGGTGCGGTTTCGCCGCAGGGAGGAGATATATCCGAGCCTGTTTCGCAGGCAACCTTAAGAATTGTCAAGGTTTTCTGGGGACTTGATTCTTCGCTTGCCTACAGACGGCATTTCCCTGCAATTAATTGGCTGAAAAGCTATTCTCTTTATATCGATATGCTTTCGGAGTGGTATGAAAAAAATGTTGATAAGGATTGGATTTTATTAAGAAACAGAATAATGGAACTTTTGCAGGAGGAGGCGGAGCTTGAAGAAATCGTCAAAATGGTCGGTATGGATGCACTCAATTCCAATGACAAAATAAAGCTTGAAGCGGCAAGGTCGGTAAGAGAGGACTTTTTGCATCAGGATGCTTTTCATGAGGTTGACACATACGCATCGCTCAAAAAGCAGTTCTTGATGATGAAACTTGTTTTGGATTATTTGGATTTGGCAATTTCTGCCGCCCAAAAGGGAGCAAATGCCGAAAAACTTATAAATGTGCCAGTAAGAGAAAGAATAGGAAGAATAAAATATGTTCCGGAGAACAGAGCTTTTGAAGAATATAATTCCATAGAAGATGAATTGAAGAAAAGCATTGCAACAGCGGTGCAGGATGAAAAAGAAGCACATTGACAGCTTTTATAACAGAAAGGATTGGTTTTATGCCTAAAGAATACCGAACGATACAGGAGGTTTCGGGACCTCTTATGCTGATAAAGGATGTCAGCGGTGTGACTTATAATGAGCTTGGAGAAATAGGGCTTGAAAACGGAGAAAAAAGACGGTGCAGGGTTTTGGAAATAGACGGAAGCAATGCACTTGTTCAATTGTTTGAAAACAGTGCGGGAATTAACCTGTCAAACAGCAAGGTTCGATTTTTGGGACACGGAATCGAACTTGGTGTATCAGAGGATATGCTTGGCAGAGTTTTTGACGGATTGGGACATCCGAAGGACGGCGGAGCGGATATAATCCCTGAAAAAAGAATGGATGTAAACGGCGTTGCTATGAATCCTGCGGCAAGAAATTATCCGGAGGAATTTATTCAAACGGGTGTGTCGGCGATAGACGGATTGAATACGCTTGTAAGGGGACAAAAGCTCCCGATATTTTCGGGTTCGGGATTGCCCCATGCCAATTTGGCGGCTCAAATTGCAAGACAGGCAAGAGTTTTGGGCGATAATGAAAAATTTGCCGTTGTGTTTGCGGCGGTTGGAATAACATTTGAAGAAGCAAACTTTTTTATAGAAGATTTCAAAAAAACAGGTGCAATGGAAAGAACGGTTCTTTTTATAAATCTTGCAAATGACCCGGCGATAGAGCGTATAGCAACACCGAGAATGGCGTTGACTGCGGCGGAATATCTTGCATTCGAGCTGGGTATGCATGTGCTTGTGATAATGACAGATATCACAAACTACGCCGATGCACTTCGTGAGGTTTCGGCGGCACGAAAGGAAGTGCCGGGAAGAAGAGGATATCCCGGTTATATGTACACAGACCTTGCATCTCTCTATGAAAGAGCAGGAAGATTGAAGGGTAAGGACGGAAGTATAACTCTGATTCCGATTTTGACAATGCCGGAGGATGACAAAACTCATCCCATTCCCGATTTGACAGGCTACATCACGGAGGGACAGATAATTTTAAGCCGTGAGCTTTACAGAAAAAATATCACTCCTCCGATAGATGTTTTGCCGTCACTTTCAAGATTAAAGGACAAGGGAATAGGCAGGGGGAAAACCAGAGAGGACCACGCAAACACTATGAATCAGCTGTTTGCGGTTTATGCAAGAGGCAAGGAAGCAAAAGAGCTTGCCGTTATTTTGGGCGATGCCGCTTTGTCAGATACCGATAAACTTTACGCAAAGTTTGCGGACGAATTTGAAAGAGAGTATGTTTCTCAAGGATACGGCAAAAATCGTTCGATTGAGGAAACACTCTCAATAGGCTGGAGACTTCTTTCGATATTGCCGAGAACGGAATTGAAAAGAATTAAGGATGAATATTTGGATCTTTATTACGGCAAGTGAGGTGATATGTTTGGCACAGTTAAATGTAAATCCGACTAGAATGGAGCTTGCAAAACTGAAAAAGAGCCTGGCGACTGCAACAAGGGGACATAAACTTTTAAAGGATAAAAGAGACGAGCTGATGAGACAGTTTTTGGAAATTGTTAAGGAAAATAAAAGGCTTCGTGAAAGCGTTGAGGAAAAAATCCAAAAAGCAAATCAATATATGGCGGTTGCAGGCTCGGTTATGAGCAAGGAAGCGCTCTTTTCGGCACTGATGATGCCAATCCGGGGATCTGATTTGGAAATCGGTATGAAAAAAATTATGGGTGTTGATATTCCGACTTTTTTATCAAAAACAAAAAAAACATCGGACGGCGATATTTATTCCTATGGCTTTGTCAATACAAGCGGAGATCTTGATGCAGCGATATCTTTGCTGTCGGAGATGTCGGAGAAAATGCTGCTGCTTGCTCAATACGAAAAAACAACGGAGCTTTTGGCATCGGAAATAGAAAAAACACGAAGAAGAGTGAATGCTCTGGAATATGTGATGATTCCGAATTATCGTGATACGATAAAATACATTTCGATGAAACTTGGTGAGGCGGAAAGAAGCAACAATACACGGCTTTTGAAAATCAAGGATATGATGATAGAACAAAATTTTTTCAAAAATCAGACTGAATAATGCGGTATCAAAAAAACGATACCGCATTATTAT
>CAZGZZ010000046.1:0-13408 GCA_964530315.1 uncultured Lachnospiraceae bacterium | reverse complement strand
ATATATTTTAATAATTTTAAAAATGGGAATATATCAAATTAAATTTATGGATAAGGTTCCGAACTCTGCGGCTGTTGACGAAAGTGTCAAGCTTGCGAAAAGATACGGTCACGGTGCGAGTGCGGGATATGTCAATGGAATGCTTCGCACGGTGTCCAAAAACGAGATTAAATATCCCGATGATGAGCTTTTGAAAATGTCTTACGAATATTCTTATCCCGAAAAGCTTATAGAAAAATGGTGCAAGGATTTCGGCATGGATTTTACAAGAGAATTGATAGAGGAAATGAATAAAACCGCACAGGTCACATTGAGGGTCAATACTTTAAAAACCACGGCGGAAGAACTCTTGAAAAATAACGAGGGTTTTATACAATCGGAAATTTATCCCGATGCATTGATATGTAAAGGATTCGACATCGGAAACAGTGAAGAATATAAAAACGGAAAAATTATCGCACAGGATATTTCGGCAATGATGGCATCAGCCGTGCTTTTGCCGAAGAGCGGAGAAAGAGTTTTGGATATTTGTGCCGCTCCGGGAGGAAAAACAACTCATCTTGCACAGCTTATGAACAATGAGGGCGAGGTTGTTGCCTGCGATTTGTATGAGCATAAGGTGAATTTGATAGCTGAAAACGCAAAACGAATGGGATTTGATATAATAAAGCCGACCTTAATTGACGCAACCAAGCGTAATAATGAATTTATCGGCGTATTCGATAAGGTTTTGGCGGATGTTCCGTGTTCGGGTTACGGAATTATAAAAAGAAAGCCCGATATAAAGCAAAAGATTGAAAATATCGGTGAAATTTGCAAAACGGCAAAAGAAATTTTGACAAATGCCGCCGAATATGTTAGAATTGGTGGAGAGATGGTTTTTTCTACCTGTACGATAAACAAAGAAGAAAATGAAGAACAACTTTATAAATTTTTGAAAAACAATAAAGATTTCAAAACCGTTGACATAACGGAGCTTTTGCCGAATCAATTGAGACATTCGACCGCAAAGGACGGATATGTTACCTTTTATCCGAATGTTGACTCGGTTGACGGATTTTTCATAGCAAAGATGAAAAGGTGCGAATAATGATAGATTTAAAAAGTATGGAATACGGCGAACTTGAAGAATTCTTGGTGAATTTGGGTGAGCCGAAATTTAGGGCAAAGCAGATTTTTTCATGGCTTATGCAGGGTGTTGAGGATTTTTCCGAAATGACAAATGTTTCAAAAAAAACAAGGGAAGCGCTTATGCAAAAAGCATATATTTCAAAGCTTCGCATAAAAGAAAAATATGTATCGAAAATTGACGGTACTGTGAAATATTTGTTTGAGCTTGATGACGGCAACTGCATAGAAACCGTTGTTATGCGTTATAAGCACGGGTTGAGTGTATGCATTTCATCACAGGTGGGGTGCAGAATGGGATGCGGATTTTGTGCATCGACTATAGGCGGACTTTACAGAAGCTTATCAGCCGGTGAAATAATAAATCAAATAATATATGCCGAAAAGGATGTCGGCGAAAGAATAAAAAATGTGGTTATGATGGGTATCGGAGAGCCGCTTGACAATTATGAAAATGTGATTAAGTTTTTGCACAATGTCAATAATCCCGACGGCTTGAACATAGGATATCGTCATATTTCCCTTTCAACCTGCGGATTGGTTGATAAAATAAAAATGCTCGGAGACGAAAAACTGCCGATAACACTTTCGGTATCGCTTCACGCTCCGAACAACGAAATAAGAGATACAATAATGCCCGTTAACAAAAAATTCAGAGTTGAAGAACTGATAAAGGCTTGCAAAGAGTACATTTCAAAAACAAACAGAAGAATAAGCTTTGAATATTCGCTGATATCGGGCGTTAATGACAGTGAAAAGAATGCCGAAGAGCTTGCACGCTTATTAAAGGGTATGCTGTGCCATATAAATTTAATTCCGGTCAATCATGTTGATGAAAGAGAATTTTATAAGGGAGATGCTTTGAGCATAAGAAAATTTCAAGATAAATTGACAGCTCTCGGAATGAACGCAACGGTTAGGCGTGAATTGGGAAGCGATATCAGTGCTTCGTGCGGACAGCTCCGCAAGAAGTTGCTTTAATAATATAAAACTCCGAAACAGAGGTGATGTAAAATGGGGTTCGGTGCGGTTTCCGATATCGGGAAACATAGAAAAATAAATGAAGATAATTTTTTCGCATACCGCAATGAAAGAGTTACGGGTGGAATGGTTGCGGACGGAATGGGAGGACATAATTCCGGTGAGATTGCAAGCAAAATGATGTGCACAATTGTCAAGCAGTTTATAATTTCGGAATATGATCCCGATATGGATTATATGGAAATGGCAGAGCTTATAAGAACGGCATATGCCGAAGCCAACCTTGAAATTTACCGTGCATCAAAAAAGAGCGGAAATGAGGGAATGGGCACAACCGCAACGCTTGCGTTTATCTATGACGGAAAGCTTATAACCGCTCATGTCGGAGACAGCCGATGCTATAAAATAACGGATAATTCCATAACACAGCTTACGGCGGACCATTCATACGTAAACGAGCTTGTCCGAAATGGACAGATAACCGAAGAGGATGCAAGATTGCATCCGAATAAAAATCTCATAACAAGAGCAATCGGAACCGAGATAAGCGTCAAGGTCGATATGGATATTAAAACATATATGGGAGAAACTATTCTTCTGTGCAGTGACGGACTTACAAATATGATTTCGGATGAACAAATATTAGATACTGTAAAGGAAAACGAAGAGCTTGAGGACGCAGTTAAAAAGATGGTTGAGCTTGCGAACAAAAAGGGCGGAAGCGATAATATTACCGTGATTGCGTTTAATAACTGAAAGGAGTGACCGAAAAAGTGGACGGTGTTAGTTTGATTGGAGAAGTAATTCAGGAAAGATATGAATTGATTGAGGTGATAGGAAGCGGCGGAATGGCTGTTGTATATAAGGCTTTTGACAGACTTATGAACAGAAATGTTGCATTCAAAATCCTGAAAAATTCATTAAAGGACGACAATGAAATCGTTGAGAAATTCAGTGCCGAAGCAAAAGCATCGGCAGGACTATCACATCCGAATATTGTGACGATATTCGATGTCGGACAATATGAGGGACTTGACTTCATTGTTATGGAGCTTATCGAGGGTATAACATTAAAGGAATACATAAACGGAAATAAACCCGTAAAATGGCAGACTGCCTGCGAAATCGCAATTCAAATTGCAGAGGCACTTTCCGTTGCACACGAACACGGAATTATACATCGTGATATAAAACCGCACAATATTTTGATAACAAAGGATAATGTGGCAAAGGTTGCGGATTTCGGAATTGCAAGGGCGGTAAGTTCAGAAACTGTTGTTGCCGGAGGAACAGCACTCGGTTCGGTTTATTATATTTCACCCGAGCAGGCAAGAGGCGGATATGTTGATCAAACATCCGATATATATTCTCTTGGTGTCGTGCTTTATGAAATGCTTACCGGAGCATTGCCGATTGAGGGCGACAATGCAGTATCGATTGCGTTGAAAAAGCTTGAAGAGGATCCGGTAAATCCAAAGGTTATAAATCTTGACATACCGCAGGAATTGGATGCAATTGTAATGAGAGCAATTGCAAGAGAACAGCATACAAGATACAGAAATGCGGCAGAACTTATAGCTGATTTAAAGAGTATGTTAAATGATGACAGTATGAGAATTATACCCACAAGAATACAACAGCAGGAGGAAGTGGGCAAGAAGAACCGAAAGAAATCGGGTTCTTCATTTAATCCCATTGTTGCATCTGTTGTGTTGGTAATAGTTGTGGCAATTGCAACATTTTTTATTATGACAAGCGGTGGCAAGGAATATATCGTACCCGATTTGATGGGATTGAGTCTTGATGAGGCAATAGAAAAATTGGAGGGTACGGAATTTTCAATTGACGAGGATGCCATATCTTATGAGGTGTCAAAGGAACACGAAGAGGGAAAAATTTTCCACCAGGATCCCGGTGCAAACCAAAGCGTTAAGAAAAACAAGAAAATTAAGTTAAAAATCAGTAAGGGCAAAACAGAGGGTGATATTTTGGTTCCTGACATTGTCGGAGACGATATCAGCGATGCAAAGGAATTGCTTGAAAATTATAAACTCAAATATAAGGTTGTTGAAGAAGAGGGCGAACAGGAACAGCTCAATAAGGTTATAGGACAGTCACCGAACAAAAACACAAGAGTGTCGGAGGGATATGAGGTAATTCTTCATGTCTGCACAAAGGTGAAAGAGGATGCGGAGCTTGTTGTTCCGTCGGTAGAGGGTAAAACACGCCAGCAGGCAGAGCAGGAACTTAAAAATGCAGGTTTTGTTTTGGGCGATGTCAAAAAAGAATATTCAGATAAGGAAAAAGACACCGTTATTTTGCAAAATCCAAAGGCTGGAACAACCGCTCAAAAGAATTCAATTGTTGAAATTGTTTTGAGTGACGGAAAAGAAGCCGAAAATAACGAAAATAACAGCAGTACAAACAACAGTTCGCATACACCGAACCAGAGTACAAACCCGACAACGGGTGAGAATACAAACAATAACTCAAGTCAAAATAATAATTCCACAGGTACACTGAAGAAGAAAACAGCAACATTCAGCTTCCCCGACAATGTAGGTGATACGGTTCATGTGAGAATTCTCAAAGACGGTGAAGAAATTCATAATAAAAATCACGCAAAGTCGGAAGGAAAGGTTGATGTTTTGATTGAGTCCTATTCCGATGCAATGGTTCAGGTTTATATGAATGATGAGCTTGTTGTGCAGAAAGTTATTGATTTTGATTAAGCAGGTTGATGAATATGCAGGGTTTAATATACAAGATACAAAGATTTATGTACGGACGAAACGGTATTGACGGTCTTGGATTGGCAACAATTCTGTTGGCGTTTGTGTCGCAGAGTATTTTTACATTTACTTTGATAAAAATATTTTCGCTTATTAACTTGGTGCTGGTAATACTCTTTATTTACAGAGTACTTTCCAAAAATCTTTATAAAAGAAGAAAGGAAAATGCCGTATTTATGAAATTTTTCGGCAGTGTGTCGGGATATTTCAAATCAGCATCAAGCCTTGCAAAGGAAAGAGCGATTGTGAAAGACACACATAAGATATATGTGTGCCCGAAATGTAAAAAACGCCTAAAAGTGCCGAAAGGAAAAGGAAAAATAGAAATAAACTGTCCGTGTTCGCATAAATTTTTCAAAAGAACATAATAAAAAGAGAAGATAAAACAGAGAGCAGATGAACTTTATCATCTGCTCTTTGTTATTTTCTTTGTCTTTTACATTCATACATCAACAGTGCGGCGGCGACGCCGACATTTAAGGATTCGGCTTTTCCCTCAATCGGGATTTTAACCTTGAAGTCCGCAAGAGATGAAATTTCGGGGCAAATACCGTTTGCCTCGTTGCCGACAACAATAATTAACGGTTTTGTCATATCCGTTTCGGTGTAATCAACTGTGTCATCATCCAAAAGTCCGGCAAAAACAGAAAAACCGTTGCTTTTCAAACTGCGGATTTCGTCAGCGTTTATGCTTTCAAAAATAGGTATATGGAAAAAAGACCCCATACTTGAACGAACGGTTTTCGGATTGTAAATATCAGCACAGCCGTCCGAGAGAAGCACTCCGCCGAACCCTGCGGCATCGGCAGTTCTGATTATTGTTCCGAGATTTCCCGGGTCACGGACATTGTCGCAGTAAATATAAGGTTTGCCGGGATTGCATAAAGATATGTCCTTGCTGTGTTGGTATATGACCGCAATTATGCCGGATGGTGTTTCGGTTGATGAAAGTGATGGGAAAATACCGTCGGCAATGACATATATATCGATTTTGTTCGGATAGGGAAAATTAACATCCGAATAAAATTTTTCCGAAACGAGAATTTCCGAAATATCGGCATTTGCATCAATTGCATCTCTGACCGATTTGATACCCTCAACGGTATATTTTAAAGAACGATCCCGTTCTTTTTTTTGTTTTAAAGCTTTAAAATGCTTAAAATTTTCATTTTTTGAGCTTGATATGTTTTTTATCATTATTATGTACTCCGATATTTGTTATCGACTGATTTTGTTGTAAAAAATCAATTGCGTTGTTTATGTAGGTATAGGTTGTTTTTGTTGAATCTGTTGAGGTAATGTCATTGCCATTGCAAAGTGCATCAAGCACTTTTTTGTGTTGGAATGGTGTTTTGAATAATAAACAATTGCTGTTTTCATTTTTTTGTTCCTCCTGTACGGTTTTATTATTTTATCCGACTTCTGTATAAAAGCTCCCTTGCTTTACGGAGCTTTTCGGGGATTTCGTCGTCATTCATATTTTGTACTGTTTCTGTTGTACCTGATTTTTTTGCGGTTTCGTAATACCAACATTTATAATCTAAAGTATCCAGAGTGATTTGAAGCTCATTTATTTGATTTATGACTTTTTTCCGCTGTTTTTGAAAAATCTCCAGGCGTTCGTTTATTGTTTTGTCGCCTTTTAACGATAAATCAATATAGTGCTTTATATCCTTTATGGAAAGCCCCGATTTTTTCAAACATTCAATTATAAAAAGCCAGCTGAAATCATTTTCTTCAAAGACCCTTATTCCTCCGTTCGAGCGTTTGACAAAGGGAAGCAATCCCTCTTTGTCGTAGTAACGAAGCGTGGAGGGAGCAACATTCATAATTTTTGCAGTTTCCCCGACAGTGTAAGACATTTTGACATTCTCCCTGAATTTTTTTAAAAATAATTAAAAAAGTCTTGACTTAAAGTTAACTTTAAGATGTATAATTGATTATAGCATCAAACGAAATAAAAGTCAAGTGTAAGGAGGATGTAAAATGGAATATGTAAAATTAAACAACGGAGTTGAAATGCCTGTTTTGGGTTACGGCGTTTATCAGGTGTCAAAAGAGGAATGCGAGGGATGCGTTTTAGATGCATTGAATGTCGGATATCGTCTTATAGATACTGCACAGAGCTATTTTAACGAGGAAGAGGTCGGAAATGCTATACAAAAATCGGGAATAGACAGAAAAGAAATATTTTTAACCACAAAGGTTTGGCTTGAACATTACGGATATGAAAAAACAAAAAAGTCGGTATTTGATTCGATGGAAAAATTAAAGACGGATTATCTTGACCTTTGCCTTTTGCATCAGCCGTTTTCGGATGTTTACGGTGCATACAGAGCATTGGAGGACTTGCATAAGGAAGGAAAAATAAGAGCGATAGGAATTTCAAACTTTTATGCCGACAGAATGGTTGATATTGTATCCTTTGCCGAAATTAAGCCTACTGTCAATCAAATAGAAATTCACCCTTATCATCAGCAGAACGAACAGCTTGAATGGTCGAAAAAATATGATGTTCAAACAGAAGCATGGGCACCGTTCGGAGAGGGAAGAGACGGACTTTTTGAAAATTCCGTGCTTTTGGATTTGGCAAAAAAATATAACAAAACCACGGCACAGATTATGCTGAAATGGCATATTCAAAGAGGAACTGTTGTCATTCCGAAAACAACTCATATAGAAAGAATGAAAGAGAATTTCGATGTTTTTGATTTTGTGCTTACAAATGAGGATATGAAAGCCATAGCATCGATTGATACGAAAAAGAGCCTGTTTTTCTCACATACCGACCCTACTATTGTCGAATGGTTTGTGAATTTAATTGAGGAAAGAAGAAAAAAATAAAACCCAAATCTGCCGTGATGTGCCCCCCAAAAAGGCATATCACGGTATTTTATTTGAAAAATGTATTGATTTTTTAGGAATTTTATGTTATATTATCTTTAATGAACATTAAGTAATGACAAAGGGAGTAAGAAAGTGAAAAAACCGATAACAAAAGAGGAAAAAAGACGGCGTAAGGAAGAAATTATGGAACAGTGCTTTACCTGTTATGCGGAAAACGGATTTTATGGGACGGGAATAAAACAGCTTGCTCAAAACTGCGGATGTACTGCCGCAAATCTATATACATACTTTACAAATCTTGATGAGATAATCGTTCAGTCAACGGAGTATTGTATGAGTAAGGTTGAGAATGATTTTATGGAAAAAGCACCGAATAGTATTGAGGAATTGTGGAGATTTATCGGTGAAGTGCCTTATTGGACGGCTGAAATACACGGTGAGAAATACAGATTGATGTATCAGGTTTATACACATCCGAAATACCGTGAACACGGAAAGAAATTTTTTGAGGGTGTGAATGAAAGATATACGGAATATGCAAAAATACTTGAGAGTAAAATCGGTATTCCGCATCAAAAATTAACACCGTTAATTTTTATTTTGATAAGAGCTTGTGTGCATTATGCTCTGTTTGAGGATAGGTTTTATTTGAAAGCACAAATGGATGTGCTCAAAGAAAGCTTGGAATTGTTTATGGCAAAGTATAGTGTGAACGGTGATTTGAATTCAAAATAAGGGAGCGACATAATATGCAATTTGAAAATGTAAAAACAGCATTGGAGCAAAAGGGTTACAAAGTTACAGTTTACGAAAATGCAAAGGAAGCAGCGGACTACATTGACGCTCAAATCGACAAGAAAACAGTCGGAATGGGAGGCTCGGTAACGATTGGAGAGCTTGGAATATATGAAAGACTGTCGGCACATAACGATGTGTATTGGCACGCAAGAACACCGGAGGGAAAAACTCCTTTTGATGTGATAAAAAATGCAAATTCCGCCGATATATATATTTCATCTGTGAACGGCTTGGCAGAAACGGGAGAGATAGTAAATATTGACGGCTCATGCAACAGAATTTCCTCGATGTGCTATGGGCATGAAAAAGTGATTTTTGTTGTCGGCAAAAATAAGCTTGCACCGACTTATGATGACGCATTATACAGAGCAAGAAATATAGCAGCACCCAAAAACGCAAAAAGATTAGGAAGAAAAACCCCGTGTGCCGTTAATGCGGATAAATGCTATGACTGCCAAAGTCCCGACCGCATTTGCAGAGTTTTGTCGGTTTGGTGGACAAAGCCGTCATTGGGAGAATATGAAGTTGTTTTGATAAATGAAGAACTTGGTTATTAATCGGACAATGAAAAATTATAGGTATTTATTATTTTGTATAAGCCGCACCCGAGAAAAGAACTTTTGAGTTATCAATTAAAGCAAATTATTGAAACCTTGTCGGAGGAGAGACTTATATGAATAACATTTTGGAATGCAAAGGTTATAACGGTACAGAGTTGAGTATTCTGCTGACGACAATGTTTTGTTCGGCAAGGTTATCGGCATTAAAAGCCTAATTTCTTATGAGGGGCAAAGTGAGGAAATAAGATAAAAGCAATACGAAGCACAATGATAAAAATCAATCATTGTACTTCGTATTTTTTTTGGGAGTTTTCTTGGCAAAAAAATGTAATAAATTTTATTAAAAGTGAAACTTTTTGTGATTTTTAGAATATATAAGTGTAAAGACTAAAAGCTTTTAAATTTGCAGAAAAGGTGGGTGTAATATGACAGATAAGAAAAAGCTCCTATTGAGTCTTAAAAATAAAGAAGCAAAAGTAACAGATGATGACGATTGACTTTGTAACGAATTGCGTCTTTTGTCACACCATATTATAAAGAATATTCAATTATCGCTTGATGAAATCTCATAGTTTGTATTATAGTGTTCATAGCAAGTGGCTCCATTGTATTGGTTTTTGTGGTAAATTAACTATAACACAAAAGAGCATCGCTTGCTATTCTTTTTTTACCCGACATATTTTGTTATGAGTTTATCTCGTGACGAAATATGCCGGAATGTAACACATCTATTGTAAACCTACATCACAAGAATATATGTTTGGAAAAATTCTGTTGATTTTTTTGCCAACGGATGATACAATATTGATATGCTTACAAAAGAGGTGCGATATGAAATATTCTATTGGTATAGATTACGGAACGCTTTCGGCAAGAGCTGTGTTGGTATGCACGGACAGCGGAGCTGTTTTGGCAGAATCGGAATTTTTATATCCGAACGGTGTTATGGACGAAACACTACCTGACAAAACACCGCTTGAAGACGGATATGCCTTGCAGAATCCGCAGGATTATATTGACGCTTTTCGACATACCGTCGGCGAATTGCTGAAAACAAAAAATGTGAGTGCGGAGGATATTGTCGGGATTGGCATAGATTTTACTTCGAGTACATTTTTGGCTGTTGATGAAAATTACACACCGCTGTGTTTCCGAGAGGAGTTTAAAAGTGAGCCTTTTGCTTACGCAAGGCTGTGGAAGCATCATTCTGCCGATGCCGAAGCGGAGGAAATAACGGATTTTGCAAAAAGAACCAATCAAAAGTGGCTTGCGCGCTATGGTGGTAGAGTGTCATCGGAGTGGTTTATTCCGAAAATTTTTGAAACATATCGGAAAGCAAGACAGGTTTATGATGCAACATACAGATTTGTCGAAGCCGGAGATTGGCTTGTGTGGCTATTGACCGGAAATGAAGCGGTAAGTGGATGTATGGCGGGGTATAAAGGAATGTGGAGCAAAAGTGACGGCTTTGTACCGCAAAGTTTTTTTGAAGAAATGGATTTTGAATTCGGAAAAACTCTTTATAATAAAATTTGTATAAATGTTTTACCGTCAGGTTCAAAAGCAGGAAAAATATCGGAAAATTCGGTCATAAAAGGAAATTTAAACTCAAAAACCGAAGTGTGTGTTTCGGTTATAGATGCTCATGCGACACTGCCTGCCGTGGGAATAACGGGAGCGGATGAGCTTATGATTATAATTGGAACATCTGCTTGTCATATAATAATGGATAAAAATAATTTTAATGTTCCCGGAATTTGCGGCTCGGTTGAGGACGGAATCATTCCGGGGTATGTTGCATATGAATCGGGTCAATCGAGTGTGGGAGATTGTTTTGATTGGTTTGTTTCAAATTGCGTTCCGAAACATTACTGCAAAGATGCGAAAGAGCGTGGAATAAATGTTTTCGGACTTTTGGAGGAAAAGGCAGACAAGTTGTCGGCAGGTGAGAGCGGTCTGCTTGCGATTGATTGGTGGAACGGTAACCGAACACCGTATGCGGATTTTAATTTGAACGGTTTGCTTTTCGGTCTGAATCTTGCGACAAAACCCGAAGAAATTTACAGAGCGTTGGTTGAGGCAACGGCATTCGGGACAAGAAGAATAGTTGAGATATACGAAAAAAACGGACTTAAAATCGATAAAATTTATGCTTCGGGCGGAATTTCACAAAAAAGTGATTTTCTTATGGGGATATATGCCGATGTAATGGGCAGAAAAATATATGTTCCTCAAACGAAACAGTCGGGAGCTTTTGGTATGGCGATTTTTGCCGCTGTTTCGGGAGGATGCTTCAAAACAATGACAGACGCCGTAAAAGTTATGGTTCATTGGGAGGAAAAGGTGTATAGCCCGTCGAAATCGGAACACGAAAAATATTCGGAGCTTTACGGGGAATATGTTAAATTGAGCGAATATTTTTCAAAAGGCGAAACATTTTCGACTTTGCGTAAATTGAAGAATAAATAAAATGGACCGGGATGTAAGGATTTTTACACCCCGGTTAGTTATATCATTTTTGAAATATCTTTTTTTAGTTTGGAGATAATTCTTTTTTCAAGGCGTGATATGTAGGATTGAGAAATGCCGAGATAATCGGCAACCTCTTTTTGTGTTTTTTCCTTGTGATTGTTCAGTCCGAAACGAAGTTGCATAATAAGCTGTTCACGCTTTGAGAGTTTTTTCATTGCCTGCATAAGTAACAGTTTATCGACCTCTTCTTCAAGATTATGATATATCACATCGTTTTCCGTACCCAAAATATCGGAGAGCAAGAGCTCGTTTCCGTCCCAGTCAACATTGAGCGGCTCGTCTATTGAAATTTCACATTTTTTCAGCTGATTTTTCCGAAGATACATAAGAATTTCGTTTTCGATGCATCTTGAGGCATATGTCGCAAGTTTTATGTTCTTTGTCGGGTTGAAGGTATTTATCGCCTTTATAAGTCCTATAGTGCCTATCGAAATAAGATCCTCGACATAAACTCCTGTATTTTCGAATTTTCTTGCGATATAGACAACGAGGCGGAGGTTTCTTTCAATTAAAATATCCTTTGCTTCGTTGTCATCGGGAAGTCTTGAAATGATTTCCTCCTCTTCTTCTTTTGAAAGAGGTGCCGGAAGAATATCGGAGCCTCCTATGTAGTAAATTTCGTTATCAAAGGTGTTGACAGAATATTTTGTCAGAAGTTTTTCGATTTTCTTGAAAAAGTTTTTCAAAGTATCATTCCTTTCACATTATTTGAGGTCCGACCAAAGCACCGCAGGAGAGCGGCGACGGTGCGACGGCAACGATTGCCCGTTTGATTTTTCTGCCGTCATAATAAATTTTCTGCGGAATAAAACCGTATAAAATCCCCGATTTGGAAATTGTCCGAAAGGGTATAGTGCGGAAATCCTTTGGATTTACAAATTCGCATAAATTGTTTTTCGTTAAGGATGGAGAGAAAAGCTCTTTTAAAACCTCCTCGTCAACAATTATAACGGGCATTGAAGAATTCGGATCTTTTAAAAAATTTCCGCTGTCGGGCAGTGCCTCGGTAAAAACATATTTTTCGTTGTATTTGATTTTCAGTATGTTTTTTTCAAAAAAAGATTTTTTTTCTTTTGAAAAAAAATATTTCGCAACGAAAAAAGCCGAAATTATGCAAACAAACCATACCGCATCGTTTATAAGGAAAAGAAAATCTCTTTTGCTCGAAAAAGACGATACGGCATAAAATATTCCGCAAAAAAACACCGACCAAACAAAAAAAGAAAAGCATTTCCCAAAAAACCGTGACGGTCGGCAGGGACAAAATGCCGCCGCACATATTAAAAAAAACACAATAATCTTTGATGACAACGAGTAAAATATCGGTGGAAAATCAAGAAAAATTCCACAGGCATAAATCGAGGCGATGAGGGCGGCAAGTGTTTTTTTGATAATTGATTTCGGACTGGATCTTGCATTTGAATCGGACAAGGAAAGCAAAAGAAAATCTGCGGAAAAATTTATTAAAAAAAACACATCGATATATATTTCCATAACTTTGTCCTCCGTTATGTATTATACAGCTGTAGGGCGGATTTTTTTGTCAAATCCTCTTGCCGAAATATGAAAAATTGCCGACGGGATAATATAAAAACAACGAGGATTATTTGTATCACGACAAAAGAAAATATATTTTTTTGAAATAAAATCGGGAATAAGTTGTTTTGTGCAGAAAAAGGCAAAAATTTTGTGTATAATTTACAAAGACTTTTGTCAAAAAGCAAAAATATCTAAAAAATCGTTTAAAATAATGAAAAAAATATATCAAAT
>CAZGZZ010000045.1:0-13624 GCA_964530315.1 uncultured Lachnospiraceae bacterium | reverse complement strand
CATTATATTTTGATATAAAACAAGTTAAAAATATTATATTATAAATACGAGTGGATGTCAAGAGATTAAAGACTTTAGAGTTTATTAAAAAGGTGATGAAAATGAAAATTATTTGGATTGGACAAGCCGGACTTCTATTGGAAAAGGATAATTATAAAATTATGATAGATCCATATTTGTCCGACAGTGTCGAGCGTATAAATTCGCAAAATTACAGACGGGTGGAGGTAAATCAAAAATTATTTGATATTTGCCCCGATATGATGATTTTTACTCATAATCATCTTGACCATTATGATCCCGAAACGATTGAAAAATTCATAACACAAGACAGTAATATAACTGTGCTTGCACCGTTATCGGTTTGGAATGAAGTCCGTAAAATCGGCGAAAAAAATAATTATGTTATGTTTAACAGAGGAACTGTTTGGACACAAAACGGCATTAAAATTACAGCCGTTAAAGCCGAACACAGCGATTCTTACGCAATAGGCGTGATTATCGATGATGGGGAAAGAAAATATTACATAACGGGTGATACGCTTTACAATAAGGACATATTTTCGGAACTTTGCTATGATATTTATGCAGTATTTCTGCCGGTAAACGGTGTTGGGAACAATATGAATATGACCGATGCAAAAGCATTCTGCGATAAAATAAATCCCAAATTTGCAGTACCGATTCATTGCGGTATGTTTGATGAGATTGATGTGAGCAGATTTGATTACAAAAACACGGTTGTACCGAAAATTTACGAGGAGGTTAAGTTTGATGAGGGTTATTGATGTGAAGCCGTTTGTTGTGGATTGCTTCAGAACAAATTGGGTGTTTATTAAAGTTTATACGGACGAAGGAATTGAAGGTGTCGGCGAGGCAACCTTGGAGTATAAGGAAAAGGCGTTGCTCGGTGCTGTTGAGCATATTAAGGAATACCTTGTCGGAAAAAATCCTTTTGAAATAGAAAAGCATTGGCACAGCATATACAGAGATGCATATTGGAGAGGCGGTGCTGTTTTAATGTCGGCATTGTCTGCAATTGAAATGGCACTTTGGGATATTTTGGGAAAAAGCTTAAATGTACCCGTTTACCGGCTTTTTGGAGGAAAAGTCAATGATAAAGTCCGTATCTATGTAAACGGCTGGTTTGCCGGAGCAAAAGAACCGGAGGAATTTGGAAAAAAGGCAAAAATTGCGGTTCAAAGAGGCGTTACGGCAATGAAATGGGATCCGTTTGGGAAAAATTATCTCAATATATCAAACAAAGAACTTGACAAAGCTTTAAGATGTGTTGCCGCAGTTCGTGAAGCGGTCGGAAATGATGTGGATTTGCTTATTGAGGGACACGGAAGATTTAATATTCCGACAAGTATAAAAATCGCAAAGGAATTGGAACAGTTTAAGCCTATGTTTTTTGAAGAGCCTGTTCCGCCCGATAATCTCGATGCTTTAAAAGAGGTAAAGGAAAGAACAAGCGTTGCAATTTCGGCAGGGGAAAGATTATATACCCGTTGGGACTATAAAAATATGTTCGATAAAATGGCGGCTGATTATATTCAACCTGATATTTCTCACGCAGGAGGAATAATGGAATTGAAGAAAATAGCGGCAGAAGCGGAATGTCGGTATATTCCGTTTGCGCCTCACAACCCGTCTGGACCTGTTGCAAATGCGGCAACCCTACAGCTTGCGGCATCTTGTCCTAATTTTGAGATACTTGAAATAATGTATTCGGATGTGGATTGGCGTAAAGATGTGACAAATGAAAGTATTGAATATGAGGATGGATTTATCACGATTTCGGATAAACCGGGATTGGGAATTGAAATCAATGAGGAAGAGTGCTTAAAACATCCGTATCAGGTGCACACATTAAGACATTACACAGGTGCGTTGACGGATATACGCCCTGCAAAAACAGAATTTTATTTTTAAGGAAGAGGAAAAATGAATAAGAAGAATGTACTTATAACAGGTGCTTGTATAAATACAGGTGTTGACATTGTTGAAAAATTTGCCCGGGAGGGCTGGAATGTTGTGTTTACAGGACGGCAAAGTGAAAAGGTTTATGCGGCAGAGAAAAAATACAAAGAAAAATATCCTGATGTTGATATTATGGGATATCGCATCGATTCACTCCTTGATGAAAGAACGGTTGACGAAGAAGCGGTAATAAAGATGTTTGATGACCTTGATAAAAAAAAGATTTTTATTGAGGCACTTGTATTGAATGCTGCAGACCAGGGACTGAATATGAAAATATTTGAAAATCCGCTGACCGATTTTATGCGTGTGATAAACACGAATGTTGTGTGGAATTATTGTCTCTCGGAGCACGCCGCAAAGAGAATGAAAGAGCATGGCGGCGGAAGCATAGTGTTTATAAATTCAAATACCGCATATCGTGCAATTCCGGACAGAATAGCCTATACCACATCAAAAGGAGGACAGCTCGGATTGATGAGAGCTATGGCGTTTGATCTGGGCAAATACAATATAAGAGTTAATGCGGTTTTGCCGGGAATGATAAAGACGGACAGATGGGAAAAGAATCCTGATTTTTATAAAAATGTTCCGTCAAGATTTACTCCGCTTCACGATGTTGCGGTCGGTGCGGACATTGCGGACGCTGTTTGGTATTTTGCCGCACACGCAAGAAATACCACGGGTGCGGAGCTGGTTGTTGACGGAGGAAACACAATTCAGCTTTATCCGATAGTTGAGTGATTTATTTTGTCAAAAGTTCAAAATTATTATATATAATTTCACGATATATGATGATATAGATTAATATTAAAAATAAAAAGGAGATTTAAAAAATGAAAAAATTTGAAATCAAAGACCACGAACCGAGTTTTTTGCCGGACGGAAATTGGAAGCTTGCATGGGCGGATGAATTTGACGGAACAGAACTCGATACAACAAAATGGAACTTCAGATTGAATTTCTGGGGAAAAAGATTTGATGCATACACCGATGAGGGAGTTGTTTTGGACGGAAAGAGTCATATTGAGCTTCACAGGGTAGAAAAAAACGGCTATTATGTTTCGCCACAGCTCCAAACAGGCTCAAACTCCTTTGATGTTCCGAAGAGCGGCACACAAAATCCTTGGGGACAGGACGAAATTTGGCCCTTGGGACTTTTGGAAGAACCGAAGTTTGTTCATCGCTACGGTTACTATGAGTGCCGTTGCAAATTCCAAAAAGAACCGCAGGTTATGTGGAGTGCGTTTTGGACACAGTCACCGACAATCGGAGCAAGATTTGAGCCGGAATGGTGCGGGATTGAATCGGATATTATGGAATGCTTTGCCACAGGAAAGGGAACAACAGGAAATATAATGGGCGGATACGGTGCACAATTCAGAGAAGAGGGCAGAGTGAATTATGACCTTAAGGATACAGAGGACGGCTGGCACTATTTCGGAATGAATTGGCAGCACGACGGCTATGATTTTTACTGTGACGGCGAATTGATTTCTCATGCGGATAAAAATGTATCTCATGTTCCTCAGTTTGTACTTTTGACAACAGAAGTTGTGGGATACCGTAATTCTAAACCTAAAACGGTTGAGGGTGAATTTGTTGATGATGCATTTATTGTTGATTTTGTTCGTGTGTATGACAAAGTCGAGGATTAAGACGGTAATAAACAGAGCTTTTTGCATTACATAAATAAAAATCGGAATGAGCATATAGCTTATTCCGATTTTTTTGTTATTGATGGGATTTTATTAAGTTGTTAATTTTTTGGCGAAGCTTTAAAATATATTCGGAATTTTTCGGATAAGATGTAAATGTTATCGAGTCACCGATTAATTTTTCAACCTCATCTTTGGAAATATATGTTTCAAGAAGTTCCATTGCTCGCATATCCTGAAGTGCTTCATTGAATACTTTCAAGCGGACAGACGGTATCGGACCGTCAGTATCGGGATAAACGGAGAACGAGTCACCTGACGGAAATCCGCAGCCTGCATCGGTAACCAAAAACGGATTAATTTTTTTCTTTGAATATCGTGTGTAATAAAAATTATATCCCCAATGCAAAAATCCTTTAATGTTGTATTTATACAGCTGACATCCGATAATTCTGTTTCTGTATGACGGCATTGCCATAAATCTGTTGCTTATGTAATCATTGCATTGTGCACAGCAGTTATAAGTCCATAAATCAGGAATGTTGCTTTCCAAAAACGGATTTATTGCATCTATGCCCGGTATGGGGTGTTCAACTGCACCTGTTTTATAAAAATCATAATCGGACAGAGCATCGATGATTTTAAATTCCTTAAGCATATGACCGATAGCTTTTTTTGCATTGGTATAAGAAGTCAAATCTTTAAGATGCGGTTCGTCGGAAATATGAAAATATGTATATTTTTCGATGTTTTCCTGTTTTAAAATTTTTATAAGCTCCGGGATAAACTGCGATAGGAAGTGAATATATTCGTCGGAAGTGGATTTTGTTTCCCAACCGAAAATTTTTTCTTGTCTATCACCGACATCTGCAACTACTTTTGGCGTTGCCAATGCACCCCACTGTGTGAAAAAGTGTGATATTTCAAAATATTTAATGTTATTTTTCTTTGCTATGTTAATCCATTTTATCAATTTGTCAAAGCCGAATGAGTAATTGTTGCCTTTTTTGATAACATCAACAAGCTGTACGGTGGGTCTTTCGCCACCGACTTCGGTGTCGAGGGGAGGAGTGAAAACAGGTGTTAAAATCATATTTACACCATGCTCCGATGCCATCTTCATAAATTTATCGATTAATTTCCAATGTTTGTTACAAAAACTCTTTGTGTTATAAAATTCGGAAATACAATCTGCGTGAAACCACTGTGTAAAAATAAGCTTTTGCTCCGGAAGAACTGCATCAATGATTTCCAAATCAAATTTCATTCGGTTGACGATATTTTTTTCACTGTCGGAAAAAATCAACTCTATCGGATAACATCCGGCAGGAGTTGTATCGGATGTTTTTACGCTTACCCACAAAGATTGATATGCATTGCCGTAGGCTTCAATTTTACCGTCCTTTACGGGATATAAAACATCGGGAAAAAGACCAGGTTGTGTTGTGATATAATCATCATCGTGATTGTCGGGATAAGCCGGCAGGACGGAGGGAACATTTCCCACCAAATAAAGTGTTATAATATCCTTTATCGGTGAATTTATATCAATTGTAAGTTCGGTTTTTTCTCCCGAAGCCAAGCGAAAAGCGATTTGATATGAAAATTCTTCACCCTTTAATGCGTTGGCGTTGCTGTATCCGCCGTTTATCGAGGATGATGTTAAGAATATTTTTTCCAATGATGAGCATTGCTCAAAAATAAATTCGGACATTGCTTTTCTCCTTTTTGCTTTTAATAAAAATATTTTAAGATATTTTCATTTTTATGTCAATACTTTTTTAAGATTAATACAAAAAAACCCGAAAATCGGGTTTTTTTGCACTATAGAATTCATCTTTTGAAAATATATATAATCAGCACAGTACCGGCTGGAGTTGTTTATGTTCAAGAGCATATTCCAGTGTCGGCTTTATTTTAGACATATCGGCAACAAGAGAATTGGGTTTATTTATGCAGTCGTCCTGTCTGAAAGGAACGAAATAAATATTTTTGCAGTTCATAAGAATTCCGATATTTTTTGCGGCGTTTCCGAGACCGTCATTTGTTGAAACGGCAACAACAACGGGTTTGGAATTGCGAAGATGAGCTTTGGCAGCCATAGTGACAGAAGTGTCGGCAATACCGTTTGCAAGCTTTGCAAGTGTGTTCCCGGTGCAGGGAGCAATCAGCAAAATATCAAGATAGCTTTTCGGACCTATAGGTTCAGCCTCCTTTACGGTGGTTATTATGTCCTTTTTGGTGACAGCCTTTATTTCGGCACAAAAATCGGCACTTTTTCCGAATCTTGTATCGGTTGAAGAGGCAATTTCACTCATAATGGGATATATCGAGACTTTTGTTTCGGAAAGAGCTTTAAGCTCCGAAAGAACCCGACTAAAGGTGCAAAATGAACCGCACATTGCAAATCCGACATTTTTTGAGTCCAATTCCAATATTTACACCCCCTCTTCACAAAGTATATTCATAATGGTTTCCGCTATAATTTTCCCGGAGGAAAGGGGTGCACACTTTCCGGGCAGACTTAATGCCCAAATAACTTTCAGTCCCAAATCCCGTGCTTTTGCAAAATCAACACCGCCGGGTTTTGAAGCAAGGTCGATGATAACACAATCGGGTTTGACCCTTTTTAGGAGTTCCCCGTCAAGAATAAGGGACGGTGCTGTGTTAAAAATAACATCAAATTTATCAACGGCGGATTTTATGTCATTGTTGTGCAATGCATTACAGCCGTTGACCTCAATCCAAGCCAAATCGGAATA
The DNA here is from genome assembly GCA_964530315.1 of uncultured Lachnospiraceae bacterium. Taxonomy (GTDB): domain Bacteria; phylum Bacillota; class Clostridia; order UBA1381; family UBA1381; genus RGIG1988. Next base: position 7,221 of record CAZGZZ010000045.1, on the reverse strand, counting down.
TTTTCTTGCGGAAATCGTAACAAAAGCACCGAGTGATTTTAAAATCGAGGAAAGAACTTTTCCTATTCTGCCGTAGCCTATTACCAGGCAGTTGCTTTGATTGAGCGTTACAGATGTTTCGGATAAAGCAATTTCAACAGCACCCTCCGCAGTAGGGACGGCATTTTTTATCATAAGCTCCTCACGCTTATAATAGTCTATGCATTTATTTTGTTGAAACAAATCCAAAATTTCGTCGGTCATTCTTCCGCCGAGAATCAATGCGTTTTCGCTGACGGTGTCCGAAAGCTCATCAAGAGCAATCGGGTTTTTTTCAAAGGGTGCGTTTATATTTTTAAAATCAAGAGTTACCGGCATTGGCAAAATAATAACATCGCTCTCGGAAACCTCACCGATATTTTCTGCGGTTTTATATTCAGATGAGGCAGAGCCGCCGCCAAAACCGATAACATTGACATCATATCCGTCTTTAGCCAAAATTCCGGCGAGTGTCAGCTGTCTTAAATCTCCGCCGATTACAGATACTCTGCACATAAAATCATCCCTTTCATAAGAGCTTTGCTCTTTATATTATAATATGCGAAATGACTTTTTTGGTTCAAAAGCTTATTGACTTTAGTGCAAAAAAGGATTATAATTAATATATGAATATTGACCTTGTGAGGAAGCAGCAAATGAAAGAAATTGAAGTAAAAATCGATGGAGAACTGTCGGGGAAAACCGTTAAGGAAATACTTTTCTCACACCTTTTTTTAACCTCAAGGCTTGTCACAAAGCTGAAAGCTTCGGGCGGAATAATTTTAAACGGTGAAAATGTAACCGTCAGAAAGGTGGCAAATAAGGGGGATATTTTAAAAATCGAAATAAAATCGGACGGCTCTAAAAACATTGTGCCAAATAATATACCGATTGATATAATATATGAGGATGAGGATATTATAGCCGTAAATAAACCGTATGATATGCCGACACATCCGTCGGTGGGTCATTTTGAGGGAACATTGGCAAATGCACTTATGTATTATTTTGAAAATACCGATTTTACTTTCAGAGCCGTGAATAGGCTTGACCGTGATACAACGGGGATTGTGCTTGTTGCCAAAAATCAGTATTCGGCAGGATATTTGAACAGACAGATTATGAACAGAGAAATAAAAAAATCGTATGTTGCGATATGCTGCGGAAAATTCAAGGAGGAAAGTGGAATAATCGAAGCACCGATAAAAAGGGAAAGCGACAGCGTTATAAAAAGGGTTGTTTCTCCGGACGGTCAATATGCAAAAAGCGAATACAGAGTGATAAAGACCGAAAACGGCTTTTCGCTTGCGGAGCTTAAACCCCACACGGGAAGAACGCATCAGTTAAGGGTTCATATGGCATACAACAAAACGCCGATTTACGGTGATTTTATATACGGTGAAGAAGTTGTCGGAGAGAGAACAAGGCTTCATTGCAGTTCAATGAAATTCAGACTTCCATCAAACGGTGAGGAAATTTTGCTGACAGCACCGATGCCGAATGATTTTTTTATTAAATAGGCTTTAATAATTCAAAACTTTTGTTTAATTTGCCAAAAATAAAATTTAATGCTTTACTACGGATTAATGCAGAGTTATAATAGGATTTATGAAAGGAATGATTAAAATGATTAAAATAGACATTTTTTCGGGCTTTTTGGGAGCAGGAAAAACAACACTTATAAAAAAGCTTATTGCCGAGGCGTATAAGGGTGAAAAACTTGTGCTTATTGAAAATGAATTCGGAGATATCGGCATTGACGGAGAATTTTTGAAAGATTCGGGTGTGCAGATTAATGAGTTGAATTCGGGATGTATTTGTTGCAGTCTTGTCGGAGATTTTTCAAAGGCATTGGTTGAGGTTTGTGAGAAATTTTCTCCCGACAGAATTATTATTGAACCGTCTGGTGTCGGCAAATTGAGCGATGTTATAAATGCAGTCAGAAATGCAAATGATGAAAGATTTTTGGTAAACGGATTGACAACGGTTGCTGATGCTTCAAAGTGTAAAATGTATATCAAAAATTTCGGAGAATTTTTCAACAATCAAATAGAGAATGCTGGATGTATCGTGTTGAGCCATACCGTTAGGCTGTCGGAAGAAAAGCTTTCGGAAGCATTGAAGCTTATCAAGGAGCACAATGATGATGCGGTTGTTATAACAACCGATTGGGACAAGATTTCGGGTGAAGAAATTTTGGCGGCAATTGAAAATAAAAATTCAATAGACAGCGAGCTTGAGGAAATGAAGCATGAGCATCATCACCATCATCACGATGAGGAGTGCGGCTGTCACGGACACCATCATCACCATCATGACGAGGAGTGCGGTTGTCATAAACATCATCATGATGATGAAGAATGTGATTGCCACGAGCATCACCACCACGACGAGGATTGCGACTGTCATGAGCATCACCATCACCATGACGGAGAATGTCACTGTCACGAACACGGGCATGAACATCATCACCATGCGGATGATGTATTCACAAGCTGTGGTTTTGAAACCGTAAAGAGCTATTCAAAGGATGAAATTCAAAAAATCCTTTCAAATCTTGAAAATGAAGAAGAGTTCGGAAATGTTTTGAGAGCAAAGGGCGTTGTCAAAGGGGAAAACGATGAATGGATTCATTTTGATTATGTTCCCGGCGAGCCTGATGTAAGGGGTGGCGGTGCGTCGGTATGCGGAAGAATTTGCGTTATCGGTGCAAATATAAACGAAGAAAAAATCAAACAGCTTTTTAACATATAACGGGAGGAATAAAAATGGAAATTCCGGTTTATTTGTTCACAGGTTTTTTGGAATCAGGTAAAACAAAATTCATTCAGGAAACACTTGAAAATCCCGATTTTGATACGGGGGAAAATACTCTTGTGATTGTTTGCGAAGAGGGTGTTGAAGAGTTTTCAAAGGAGAAATTCAAGGTTGGAGATGTCAGCTTTGAATTTATCGATGATGAGTCGGAAATTGAACAGAAAAACTTTGAAAAACTTTCAAAAAAACACAAGGCAAAGAGAGTTATAATCGAATATAACGGAATGTGGCAGTTGGATAATCTTTATAAGGCGTTCCCGAAAAATTGGAGCGTTTATCAGGAAATTTTCACTGCTGATGCAAAAACATTCACAATGTATAATCAGAATATGAGAAGCCTTGTTTTTGACAAGCTGACAAGCTGTGAGCTTGTTATGTTCAACAGGGTGGATATTATGACCGATAAAAATGAGCTTCATAAAATTGTTCGTGCGGTAACACCGAGAGCATCGATTGCGTATGAATATGCGGACGGTCATGTTGAAGAGGACGATGTAGAAGACCCACTGCCATTCGATGTTGATGCGAGCGTTGTTGAAGTTGGGGATGATGATTATGCCGTTTGGTATCGTGATATGATGGAAAATACGGCAAAATATGTCGGTAAAATCCTAAAATTCAAAGGAATTGTCGGAAGAGACCCAATGCTTGGGGATAAAGCCTGCATATTCGGTCGTCATGTTATGACCTGCTGTGCGGACGATATTCAGTTTTCGGGTTTGGTCTGCAAGTCAAAGGAAAAAATTGATTTAAAAAATCGTGATTGGGCAGTAATAACATCAAAGCTTGTTATCGGAGAACACAAGGTTTACGGCGGAGAAGGACCTATATTGATTGCACAGGAAATTGTTAATGCCGAAAAACCCGAAAATGAGGTTGTGACATTTTAATTAATAAAAAGGTAAACTGACGAAAAAAAATTCCTCCTATGGCAAAAAACTATGGGAGGAATTTTAGGTTGTCGAAAAGATATTTTACGCCTTATCAGAAGGCGACCATATGTGGTCGCCCGAAAAGCCTTGCGATAACATTCGACTTTATCAACACACTAAAGCCTTCCCTTTAAGGGGAAGGCCTGGTTTTATGTTTTATTCAACGCGAAGGACAACTTTTCCGACATTCTGACCCTTGTAAAGGATATCTTGAGCGGTTTCAGCTTCCGTTATCGGCAGAATTTTATGTATTGTAGGTTTAATCTCTCCGTTTTCGATTTTCGGGAATACTTTTTCAACAAGTTCCGCAAGAATTTGAGCTTTTACCTGCGGTGTGCGTGAACGAAGTGTAGAACCGATGATACGGACATTGCGGACATAAATGTTTTTCAAATCAATCTCTGTTTTTGTTCCTGCAAGAGCGGCAATCATTATCCAACGAGCGCCGTGGTTAAGGAAATGAATGCATTTTCCCATTACCTCGCCTCCGAGACAATCAATTGCAACATCGATACCGTGACCGTTATCCAATTCTTCCTTTAACACTTCTTCGACATTTTCGTTCGCGGTAACAATTACTCTGTCGGCATTCAGGTGTTTTATCTTATCGGCGATTTCATCGGTCAAAACCGTTGTGATAACTCTTATTCCGAAAGCCTTTGCCATAGGAATTATAACGCTTGCAAGACCTGATGCTCCTGCATTCATAAGGAGAGTATCACCCGATTTGATTTTTCCCTCGATAAACAGATTGAGATATGCCGTTGCAAACGCCTCGGGAATTGCTGCGGCTTCTTCCATCGAACAATTATTCGGGACGGGCATAAGCATATCGTATTTTACATTGGCATATTGTGCATAACCGCCTCCGCCGAGGAGCGCACAAACCTTATCGCCTTTTTTCCAATTTGATTTTTTTGCGGCTTCTTCGCCTACTTCAACAATTGTACCGGCAATTTCAAGTCCCATCCATTCGGGGCATCCGGCAGGAGGGGGATAGTCACCCTCTCTTTGCATCAAGTCAGCACGGTTAAGAGCTGCCGCCTCAATTTTAACAAGACAATCCTCCGCTCCTAAAATCGGATCGGGTACATCGTCCCATCTCAAGCTTTTATCATTATTTACAAGTATTGCTTTCATAAGTTATTCTCCTATAAAATTTTAAAGTATTTTTTTTGTTTTCAAAGACGGGTCATGACAGGTGAAAACCGTATATTTCGGATTGCTGTATTTTTCAATGAAATTAACACTGTTTTCACGGTTAATATATGTACCTGTGATTTTTTTTGAAGAAATACAGTCATCAACATAGCACTCATCACCTGCAAAAATATAAACAGAGTCATTGAGACAAAGCTCAACTATTGACGAACCGAAGAAATGACCTCCGATTTTAATGGTTTTTATCTGTGGTGTCAATGTATATTCCGAATCGAAAACCGTGATATCTTTGTTGTTTTTTAAATGCTCCCTCGCCCTTATGTATTCCTGATCGGATATATAAATGTGTGCATTTTCAAAGTGCCTGACAGCATCGATGTGGTCGTGGTGAGAATGTGTGATTATAATATCGCTGATATCATCTGGAGAAAATCCGAGTTCTGCCAAAACGGTAACGGGTGAATGAAAATTTTTCATATCAAATCCCGGCATCGTATCGCACCCTGTATCAATCAGAATATTTTTCTCACCGCATTTTATCAGGTATATGGAAAATGAAATAGGCAATTGCTTTTCTATTGAACCGTTTTCAAAAATCATTGCTTCCGATAAATATGACTCGCCGTATTTAATGCACCAAACGGATAAATCGTTTTGCATAAGCTTATTCACCACACAATTATATCATAATAATCCCACAGAATCACGGATTGTTCGCATTGTCTGCAAAAGAGGCTGTGCAGGTGTTGAAAGAGCATCGTGTTCATATACGCACAGAGCCATACAGCAACCCAAGGACATACCGAGTCGTCTGTGAATGGAACAATCTCCGACGGAAAGATATAAAAACGGTGCATCGAGATTTTCTTTCAAATAGTTTGTTATACGAAGATTTTCAATCTGCTGTTCCATTCCGTTTGCGGAGGTGACAATTTTTATAATGTCCGCACCTCTTCTTTTTTGTTCAAGTGCAACTTCAAGAACTCTTTCTGCTTCGGTGAATTTTATGATGTGTGAAGACATCAAAACCTTACTGCCTTTTTCGTGAAGCTTGTCGATAAGCTCCATTTGTTTTTTTATTGCCGTTTCGTCCTTTGCAAGTTCGTCCGGCTGTTTGTCATATAAATCGCCGATAACATCGCAAAGGTCAGCTCCGCAGTCTGCCAATTTCAATATGCCGTCGGCAAGCTCCTCGTCACTTTTGCCTGCATTATATGCACATCTGTAATATGTGGCATAAAATGGTCTGCCTGCACCCTCGGCAAACAGTTTTTTATAAACCTCGTCGTTTTGATATTCGGGTTTTAGGGATTCTGCCTGCAAACCGTATGCATCGGCTCCCAAACCGTTTGCATTTCTTATTCTGCCAATTGCTGTTTCGGGTGTTTCACATTGAAGCATAACCGTAAGCAAAGGTTTTTCACTTGTTAAAAATTTATTATTCATCAGCAACTCCTTGCTGCGGCGTTTCTTCCGCCGTCTATCATAATGTTTTCTCCGTTTATAAACTGTCCTTTATCCGATGCGATAAACAGAATCAGATCGATTATTTCCTGCGGTTCGGCGGCTCTTTTTGCCAATGTTGCCATATTTGCCATTGCGGCTCTTGTGAGAACCGGACCGGGAGATACGCATACACAGCGAATGCCGTATTTTGCACCGTATTGTGCAAGACTCTTTGTCAATCCGTACATAAGACCTGCTTTTGCGGTAGGATAATCTATTCCGTGAGCATCACCCTCCGCACCTGAAATGGAGCCGATGTTGATTATGAGACCGCTCTGTTGATTTCTCATCTGTTGCAGAACCGAGTGTGCAAAATAAAAAGGTCCTTTCAAATTTACATCGATTCCCCAATCGAATACATCAATCGGAACATCGGGGAATTCATCCGCCCAACCGACATTAAGCATTCTTCTTGCCGTTCCTCCGGCAAAGTTACACATTACATCTATACTACCAAACAATTCAACGGCTTTGTCTCTTGCGGCACAAACCTGCTTGTAATCCCTGACATCGCATACAATTCCTGCCGCTTTTCCTTTACCTTTTTCGTTTATTTTCTTGACCTCTGCCTCCAACGCCTCTTCATTGACATCGCAAAGTAACACATTTCCGCCAAGGTCGGCAAAATTTTGCGAAAAAAGCAATCCCATGCCCGAAGCGGCACCGGTGGAAACGGCTGTTTTGCCTGTAAAATCCATAGCAACTCCTCCTTTTTTATTATTATAATCCCGACGGGCGTACAAGGCAATAGAAAAAATGATATACTTTTAACATTTCTGATATTAAT
>CAZGZZ010000044.1:0-14036 GCA_964530315.1 uncultured Lachnospiraceae bacterium | reverse complement strand
ATAATAAAGTTAATAAAAGCTATTCGGAGGAAGATACAAATGAAAAACAAACAAATTACAACTCAACAATTGGTTTTAGGTGCTATTTTGACAGCTATTGTCGTTTTATTGCAATTTATGGGTTCATTTATAAAGTTCGGACCTTTTTCGATTTCATTGGTTCTTATTCCGATTGTAATCGGTGCGGCAACTTGCGGAGCCGGAATAGGTGCTTGGCTCGGATTGATATTCGGAATTGTTGTGCTCATTAGCGGCGATGCAGCGGCGTTTTTACCAATCAACACGGCAGGAACTGTTGTAACGGTTCTCCTAAAGGGTACTCTTTGCGGATACTTTTCAGGTCTTACCTACAGAGCTTTTGCAAATAAAAACAGCCTTGTTGCGGTTTTGTTGGCGGCAATTGTTTGTGCGGTGGCAAATACTGGAATTTTCCTCTTGGGATGCTTGCTTTTCTTTATGGATACGATTGAAACATGGGCTGTTGCGGCAAATTTCGGCGGCGGAGTTGCACATTATATGATTTTCGGTCTTGTTGGTGCAAACTTCTTGTTTGAGCTTCTTGTCAATATAGTATTGAGCCCTGTAATTGTGAGACTTTTGAAAATTAAAAGAGGATAAGATATGATTTTAGCATTGGATGTCGGAAATACAAATATAGTTGTCGGCTGTCTGGATGATGAAAATGTGTTTTTTGAGTGCAGACTTTCCACCGACCGAAACAAAACCGAGGCGGAATATGCCGTAATTTTCAAAAATCTTATCGATATATATGATGTTGATATGAATGAAATAAACGGAGCGGTTATTTCGTCTGTTGTTCCGCCGGTGACGGATGTTTTGAAGAATGCAATGTTCACGGTGACGGGATATCAGCCTGTTGAAGTAAGCGTCAGAATGAACCACGGACTGAAATTCAAAACAAAAAACCCCGATGAAATAGGAAATGATTTAATTGTTGCGGCAGTTGCGGGACTGAATGAATTCAAACCTCCGCTTATAATCTTCGATATGGGTACAGCAACTACAATTTCAATTATAAACCGAGAGGGCGAGTTTTTGGGTGTTTCCATATTGCCGGGTGTCAGAACAGCTATGAATGCTCTTTTTGACAATGCATCACAGCTTCCGGCAATAAAGCTTGAAGCACCGAAGAGTGTTATCGGGACAAATACCATAGAATGTATGCAAAGCGGTGCCGTCTATGGCAATGCTTCAATGATAGACGGAATGATTGACAGAATAGAAGAGGAGCTCGGAGAAAAAACAACAGTCCTTGCAACGGGAGGTCTGGCAGGCTTTTTGATTCCTCATTGCAGGCATAAGATAATATATGATGAAAATATGATGCTCAAAGGCTTGCAGAGTTTGTTTAAAAAGAATAATAAATAAATTACGGCGGTCGGAAAATCCGACCGCCGTAATTTGTCGAAAACGGTATTAGCGGGCGACCTTGTAGTAAGTGATGTTCAAAATCTATGATTTTGTTTAATAGAACTTATGCACAGCGGAGAAGGTCGCCCGAAAAGTCTTACAATAGTTGAGCTTTTTTACATTCAAGTTTATCGATATGCTCAAATCCTCCGAGGGAATTTCCTCGGAGGATTTGTTATTTTGACAGTAAAACAACTGTTTCGATATGCATTGTATGCGGAAACATATCAACTCCGGCAATTTTTTTCGTGTTATAGCCGTTATCTTCCAAATAGAGGAGGTCACGGGCAAGCGTTGCCGGATTGCAGGAAACATAAACAATTTTTTCGGGTTGTGCCGAAATGATTGCCGAAAGAGTTTTTTCATCGCTTCCCTTTCTGGGAGGATCGAGAATAACAACATTAGGGCGTTCGCCGTTTCGGATAAGCTCCGGAACTGCTCCTGCGGCATCGGAAGCGTAAAATACAGCGTTTTCTACATTATTTTTCTCGGCGTTTTTGCGTGCGTTTGCAATTGCTTCTTCAACTATTTCAACGCCGACAACTTTTTTTGCTTTTTGTGCGGCACAAAGGGATATTGTGCCTATTCCGCAGTAAATGTCCATCACGCTGTCGGTGTTTTTTATGTCGGCAAATTCGAGAGCCTTTTTATAAAGCACCTCGGTTTGCATCGGATTTACCTGGAAAAAGCTGTTCGGAGAAATCTCGTATTTCATATCCAAAAGTATGTCGGATATGGTTTCGGAACCGAAAATTACTTTATTTTCACTGCCGAGGACGGCATTTGTTTTCTTTGTGTTAATATTTAAAATAATACTTTTTATATTGTCGGAAATTTTTAGAATTTCCGACACAAGCTCGTCTGTGTGAGGGAGAGAATTTTTGTTGATTGACAAAACCGTCATAATTTCGCCGGTGTTAAAACCTTTACGAAAGAAAAGACGGCGAACCGTTCCCTTGTGAGTTTCTTCGTTATAGACCGATATGTTGTATTTTTTGATAAAGTCCATAACCGTTTTTATTATATGCGAAATAATTTCATCTCCCAAAAGACAGTCTTCAAGCTCAACGATATCGTGGCTTCTTTCTCTGTAAAATCCGCAGATTTTATCGGAGTTTTTGTCCTCTCCTATCGGAAAAACCATTTTGTTTCGATATCGGAAAGGATTTTTAGAACCGAGCATTTCGATATTTTCTGCATTGATTTTTCCTATACGCAAAAGAGCGTTTTTGATTATATCTTCTTTTATAGCCAATTGTTTTTCGTAATTTATGTGCATAAGCTGACAGCCGCCGCATTTTGATGCAACTGGACAGGGGGGAGTTATACGATAGGGGGAGGGAATGATTATTTTTGTCACCTTTGCGTATGCGTAATCGGGTTTGATTTTGAGAATAAGAGCCTTAACTCTGTCGCCGTCAACCGTTCCGGAAACAAACACGCAAAAACCGTCAATACGGGCGATGCCCATTCCCTCGGATGTGACGGCTTCGATATTTAATTCGTATTCCTTGTTTTTTTCTACCGGTGTGTTAAATTTTTTCTTCATCTTACTATCCTGCCGTTTGAAATATTAAAAAGTCCGGTGTTGGTTGTGCTGTTTAGAATATCGGTATCGGTGCAGGTGAGAATAACCTGCTTGTCGGTGATACATTCCCACAGATACCGTCTTCTGTTGATATCAAGCTCACTCATAATATCGTCAAGGAGAAGCACCGGATATTCCTCCTTGATTTGCTTTATATATTCTGTTTCGCCGATTTTGAGCGAAAGAACGCAGGTTCTTTGCTGTCCTTGCGAGCCGAAAATTTTCGCTTCGTTCCCGTTGATGCATATTTTGAAATCATCACGCTGTATGCCGACCAAAGAGCTTCCCTGTTCAATTTCCCTTTTTTGATTTTTTTCCAAAACAATATAAAATTCTTCCGCAGTCGGGGTTTGGAGTTTTATTCCGGGCTGATATTCCAATGTCAGCTCCTCTGCGGCAATGTCACGGTGAACGGGCTTTGTCAAAGCCTCGACACTTTTTAAAAATTCCTCTCTTCGCCGATAGACGGTTATTCCCGATGCGGAAAGCTGTTCGTTCCAACAGGAGAGCATAGTGTCGTTTGTTTTGTTTGAAAAACGCAGACTCTTCAAAAGGCTGTTTTTCTGAACAAGTGCTTTGTGATAGGAAATCAGTGCGTTTAAATATTTAGGGTAAAGCTGGCTTATCGCTTCGTCGCAGAAGCTTCGTCTTTTGGAGGGTGAGCCTTTTATAAGGTTCAAATCTTCCGGCGAAAAGATGACAACATTCAGGTAGTTCATAAGCATTGAAAGCTTTGTTATAGGGATGTTGTTGATTTTTATTTGCTTTTTTTTGCTCTGCGAATATTTCATTTGAGCTGTATAGCTCCTTTGTGAATCGCAAAATTCAAGAGAAAGCAAAAAATAGTCACAGCCGAACTTGATAAGTTCGGAATCGGTGTGAGTTCTGTGGCTTCTGCCGTGCGAAAAGAGATAAACAGCCTCCAAAAGATTTGTCTTTCCCTGAGCGTTGTTGCCGTAAAATACATTTGTTGTGGGAAGAAGCCCGATTTTTTCTTTTTCGTAATTCCTGAAATTTTCAACCGTGAGGGATTTTATATACATTTATTTTACCTCTATTTTAAAAGCTTCGTCCTCAAAATTAATAACGACTTCATCGCCGGGGCGGATTTTCTTTCCTCTCATTGTGCATATTTCGCCGTTCAAAGATACAATTTCATCCAAAATCATATCCTTTGCGTCAGCTCCGTTTTCGGCAATGCCGGAAAATTTCAAAAGCTGGTCGAGCTTGATGTATTCGGTTGTGATTTTTATTTCTTCCGTTTGCATTTTGTTTCTCCTTTTTCGTTTTTGCTTTGGATTATTTTTCGGGAGACCCTATCTGGTCGCCCGTTTTGAATATTACGAAACCACAATCACCCATTTGTTCTTGAAACACTCATAACGCCGGGTATTTGTTTGATTTTTGTAATAACCTTTTTCATATCGGATGCATCGCATATTTCAAGACCGATATTCATAAGACCCATTTTGTTTTTTGTAATTCTTGCATCCATCGAAACGCAGTTAATTTTCAATTCCGTAATGGCGGCAGTGACATTAAGCATCATTCCGGGACGGTTTTCGGTCATAACGGTGAGAGTTGCAACATAAGAAGCATCTTTCTTTGAATTTGACCATTCAACGGGGATAAAACGGTGTTTGTCTTCGTTGGAGAGTGCGGATGGCTGCATATTTGAGCAATCCTTTCTGTGAACCGAAACACCTCTGCCTTTTGTGATAAAGCCGACAATTTCATCGCCCGGAACAGGGTTACAGCAACCCGACAGACGGACAAGGCAGTTATCAATTCCGATAACATTGACGCCGTTGTTGCTCTTATGAATTTTCGGTGTTCTTGATGTGTGTACAGCGGCTTCTTTTTGTTCCTTTTTGGTTTTTGCGTATTCTTCGTTAAGTCTCAAAACCACCTTTTGAGCCGACAGTCCGCCGTAGCCGACACTTGCATAAAGGTCATCAATCGAATTAAAGTTATATTTTTTGAAAATCGGTTCAAGCCATTCGTCACGGAGCAGAGCTGAAGCGGGGGCGTTAATTCTCCGACATTCCTTTTCGATAAATTCTTTTCCCTGTTCGATATTTTCTTCACGGCATTCCTTTTTGAGCCATTGATTAATCTTTGTTTTGGCTTGTGAGGTTTTAACGATTTTAAGCCAATCACGGCTCGGACCTTTCACCGTCGGTGAGGTGAGAATTTCAACGATATCACCGTTTTTGAGCTTGTAATCGTGAGGAACAATTTTTCCGTTGACCTTTGCGCCGCACATTTTACAGCCGACCTGGGTATGAATTGCAAAAGCAAAGTCAATAACGGTACTTCCGTTTCGCAGAGAGATAACCTTTCCGTTGGGAGTCAGAGCAAAAACTTCTTCATTGAAGAGGTCAAGCTTGATATTGTTCAAAAATTCGTCGGTATCCATAATATCCTTTTGGTTATCGAGAAGCTGGCGTACCCATTCAAGTTTTGAGTCCATATCGCTTTCACCGGAAATGCCCTCTTTGTATTTCCAGTGAGCGGCGATACCCTCTTCCGCCACCTTATGCATTTCCCAGGTTCTTATCTGTATTTCAAAAGGCGTGCCTTTCGGACCGACAACCGTTGTGTGCAATGACTGATACATATTCGGCTTCGGCATTGCGATATAGTCTTTAAATCGCATAGGAATAGGGGTGTACATCTCGTGCACCATTCCCAAAACCGCATAGCAGTCTGCAACCGAATCGACTATAATTCTGACGGCAAAAAGGTCATAAATTTCATCAATACTTTTGTTTTGAGCGAACATTTTTCTGAATATTGAATAAAAATGTTTTGCTCTTCCTGTGATTTGTGATTTTATATTAAGTTCTGCAAGCTTTTTTTCAAGTGTTACAATTATGTCCGCAACATACTTTTCTCTCTCGCCCTTTTTCTGTTTTATGTTTGTTCGTATTTCCTCGTAGGCGATTGGGTCAAGGTATTTGAGCGACAAGTCTTCAAGCTCCGATTTTATCTTTGACATACCCAATCGGTGAGCGAGAGGCGAATATATTTCAAGTGTTTCCTTTGCCTTTTCAAGCTGTTTTTCGGGTGACATAAAGCTCAAAGTACGCATATTGTGCAAACGGTCAATAAGTTTGATTATAACGACACGAATATCCTTTGACATAGCAAAAAACATTTTACGCAGATTTTCAACCTGTTGTTCCTCGTGGGTTGTGTATTGGAGTTTGGCAAGCTTTGTGACGCCATCGACAATTTCGGCAACAGTTGTCCCGAAAAGAGTTTCGATGTCGGAAAATGTGTATGGAGTATCTTCTATGGTGTCATGAAGAAGAGCGGCGGTGATTGCGGTTGAATCCATAGCCAGCTCGGCGGCAATGTATGCAATTTGAACCGGATGCTCGATATAAGGCTCTCCAGAACGGCGAAGTTGACCGTTGTGGGCGGCTTTTGCAAGGCGATATGCCACATAAATCATATCAGTGTTGGCTTTGGGACTGTACCCCTTAACCATTTCGATTATTTTATCAACAAGCTCATCGGTGTTTTGGTTTTGTGCTTTCGGGAGCTTGTCGGGTGCAAGTATAGAGCTGTATTCAAGTCTGTCCATAGAACTATTTCCTTTCGCTTTTTTTGATATCTTTTAAAATGAGCTGTACACTCTCATTGCCCTGATAGATGTTCACCTCAAGGTTAAAGGCGATATCTACCGCAAGACCTGGGGTGAGATGTTGGGCAAGCCGTCCGAGCGAAAAGCCGACGGCGTTTATTCTTATGCCGTTTGTATCAAGCACAAGTCGGAGATGTGTCTGCTCCGCACCGATTGTGGAGGCTGAAACGACAGAAGCACCGAAGAGTGCAAATACGGGTTTTTCGTTTGCCATTCCGAACGGCTCAAATATCTTTAACTGCTTTGCATTTTGAAGAGTTAAAAATGACGGCTGAACGGAGCAATCAACAGATAATTTTTTTTCTGGAATATCGGGGCAGGCTTTTTCGATGTATTCGTTGATTTCCGTTTCGAAAGCATCAAAATCAGACATATTGAGCGTAAGCCCTGCCGCAAGTGCGTGACCGCCGAAGCGTGTAAGTCTGTTTTCGGTGTGTGAGAGAGCATCAAAGAGATTTATTCCCTCAACCGAACGCCCCGAACCTTTTGCCGTGTTGCCCTCACAGGAAAGAAGAATACAAGGCTTATAAAACTGCTCGGTGATTTTTGATGCGACAATTCCGATAACACCGTGATGCCATCCCTCTTTTGCAAGAACGATAATTCTTTTGTTTGCGATATCAGGATCGGAGGAAATCAAGGAGAGTGCTTCCTCATAAATTTTTCTTTCGGTTTCCTGTCTTACTCGGTTGATTTCGTCAAGTCTTTCGGCAAGCTTTTTTGCCAAAGTCATATCGTTACAGAGTAACAGTTCGCAAGCCTCTTTTGCACTTTCCATTCTTCCGGCGGCGTTAATTCTCGGAGCAAGGAAAAAGGAAATAAGCGAAGAATCTATGCTTCTTCCGTTTGAAAGTTCAAGCAGGGCATCGATTCCGCAAAAGCCGGAACTTTCAAGACATTTCAATCCTCTGTCAACGATAATTCTGTTTTCGTCACGCAAATCAACCACATCGGCAACAGTGCCGACAGCGGCAAGCGGAGCATATTTTAAAAACACTTTTTTTGTGTTCAAACCTAACTTTTTTGCCAGGAAAAGAACCGTTTTGAAAATCACTCCGACACCCGCAAGCTGTGCAAAAGGATATTCGCTGTCGGGGCGTTTTGGGTTTATAACCGCCGTTGCCGCAGGGATTTTTTCCTTGCAGTTGTGATGGTCGGTTATAATGACATCCATTTTCTGTGCCTTTGCAAGCTCAACCTCTCCGACCGAGGTAATGCCGCAGTCAACCGTTATCAAAAGCTTTGCGCCCGATTTTGAAATTTTATTTATCGCTTTTATGTTAAGACCGTAACCCTCGGTCATTCTGTCGGGAATATAGTAATCGACATTTGCTCCGTTTTGAACCAAAAAGCTGTATAAAAGAGCGACAGAGGTTGTTCCGTCAACATCGTAATCGCCGTATATAACGATTTTTTCCTTTTCGGAAATAGCTTTTATTATTCTCTCACTCGCCGGCAAAACATCGGGGAGCAGAGATGGGTCGTGAACAAATTCAAGAGATTTTGAAATATATCCCTTGAGCTTTTCCTCGGTATTGATTTCTCTGTTTAACAAAATCGAGGAAAAGACATATCCGATATTAAATTTTTTTGAAAAATCGTTTATCACTCCCGGTTCGGTGAGTGAATTTTTAAATTCCCATTTCATATTGTGTAAATTTCTCCGATAATGCAATTTTTTTGAATAATATTTGAAATTTTGCGGAAAGCTACTTATATATAGAGAGGAAGTGATTAATATGTCAAACAATCAACAAAATAATCAACAGCAGAACACTCAACAGCAGAGCAATCAGCAAAATAATCAGCAAAATAATCAGCAAAACAATCAGCAAAACAATCAGCAGAAGAACCGCCAAAATCAAAAGAACAAATAATCTAAAACAGGGATGTAAAAAACAAACAAGTTTTTTACATCCCCTTTTTTCGGCAATAACTCAAACGACTGACAAATCGGAGGAAATCAAAGCTTTCCGAGGCTTGCCGCCTGAAGATAAGCGTTGATAAATCCGTTTAAGTCACCGTCCATAACAGCACCGATATTACCCATTTCAAAGCCTGTTCTGTGATCCTTTACAAGATTGTAGGGGTGGAAAACATAAGAGCGTATTTGTGAACCCCATGCGATTTCCTTTTGAACACCTTTAATATCCTCGATTTTTTCCTTATGCTGTTGTTCTGCAATTTCCGCAAGCTTGGATTTGAGCATTCTCATAGCATATTCTCTGTTTTGGTGCTGTGAACGCTGTGTCTGGCACGAAACAACAACTCCCGTCGGGATATGAGTTATTCTTATTGCGGAGTCCGTTTTGTTGATGTGCTGACCGCCCGCACCGCTGGCACGGTATGTATCAACCTTCAAATCCTCCGTTCGGATATTAACCTCAACATCGTCATCGATTTCAGGCATAACCTCAATAGATGCGAAAGAAGTATGTCGTCTTCCTGCGGCGTCAAAGGGTGAAATTCTCACCAGACGGTGAACACCCTTTTCGGCTTTCAGGTAGCCGTATGCGTTAAGTCCCGAGATGTTGATTGTTGCACTTTTAACACCTGCATCGTCGCCGGGGAGAAGATCAAGGGTTGTAACTGTGTAGCCGTTTTTCTGCGCATACATTTGATACATACGCAAAAGCATTTCACACCAATCCTGTGCTTCCGTTCCGCCTGCACCTGCGTGCAGAGTTATGATTGCGTTGTTTTTGTCATATGGACCTGACAAAAGTGTTTCAAGAGTCATTTTGTCAAGTTCCGAGAGAATATCCTCAACCGTTTTCTTAACTTCGGGGAGCATACTCTCGTCATTTTCTTCGTTTGCAAGGTCAATCAAAACCAATGCATCCTCCCAGCCCGACTTCAAGGTTTCATAGCGTGAAACCTTGTCTTTTAGCTGCTTGGTTTTTTGCAGGATTTTTTGGGAATTTTCCATATCATCCCAGAATCCCGGCTCTCCGCTCGTTGCTTCAAGACGCTCAATCTCCGATAATGCCTCGGCGATGTCAAAGTGAATCCCTCAAATCCGTAATGTTTTTTTCGACTCCTTGAAGCTGAAGCTTGTATTCATCATATTCTAACATTATTTCACATCCTTTTTTATCTGCCACAGCAGTGTTTATATTTTTTCCCGCTTCCGCATGGGCACGGGTCGTTTCTTCCCGGCTCTTTCTTTGCTCTTACGGGCTGTTTTGCCATAGAACCGTCGCTTCCGGTGTCAATCGGTTTTGCGACCTGTTCACGCTTCATTTCGACCTGTGGTCTCGGCTGAACCGTCAGGATATATCTCACGGTGTCACGCTTGATTGCTTCAAGCATACCGTCATAAAGCTCACTGCCGACAGTTCGGTATTCGATAACCGGATCGTGCTGACCGTAAGCTCTCAAACCGATTTCTCTTTTAACATGCTCCATCTCATCGAGATGATCCATCCAAAGTGTATCAACAACACGCAAAAGAATAATTCTTTCGATTTCACGCATATCCTGTCCGAAAATTTGTTCCTGTTCGGCGTATCTCTTTTCTGCAATTTCCAAAAGACGCTCTCTCATTGTGTCCTTTGTAATCTTGTCAAGTTCATCATCTGCAATGATAAATTCGCCTCTTGCATTCAAATTTGAATTGGCAAATTCGGTCAATGCGTGGATGTTCCATTCTTCGGGGATGTCGGTAATTCCGATAAAATCATCAAGAGCGGAATCGATTATCGATGCCATCATTGTCTTGATTGTATCATTAACATCCTCACCGTCGAGAACTGCCTGTCTTTGCTTGTAAATAATCATTCTTTGGGTGTTCATAACCTGGTCATACTGCAATACATGCTTACGGGAATCAAAGTTTCTGCCCTCAAGATTTCTTTGAGCGGTTTCGATTGAGTTTGTGAGCATTTTTGCTTCTATTGCTTCGGTTTCTTCGAGACCGAGAGTGTCAACAAGACGGCGAACCTTGTCAGAACCGAAAATACGCATCAAATCATCTTCCAAAGAAAGAAAGAATTTTGAGCATCCGGGGTCACCCTGACGACCTGCACGACCTCTTAACTGATTATCTATTCGTCTTGATTCGTGACGCTCCGTACCGATTATGAACAAACCGCCGGCATTACGGACATCCTCTTGTTCCGAACGAAGCTCTTCTTTAAATTTTGCGAGGAATTGTGTAAATTTTTCTCTTGCATCGATAATTTCTTCGCTATCGGTGTCTGCAAAACCTGTTGCTTCCGCAATAAGCTCATCGCTCATTCCGAGTTTCATAAGCTCGTGTTTTGCCATATATTCTGCGTTGCCGCCGAGGATAATGTCAGTACCTCTTCCTGCCATATTCGTAGCGATTGTAACAGCACCCTTTTTACCTGCCTGTGCAACAATTTCGGCTTCTCTTGCGTGGAACTTTGCATTCAGCACCTCGTGCTTTATACCTGCACGCTTAAGCATTGCGGAAAGCTTTTCCGATTTATCGACATTAACCGTGCCGACCAATACGGGCTGACCCTTTTCGTGGCACTTCTTAATCTGTTCTATAACCGCAAGGAATTTTCCGTTTTCGGTTTTATAAACGGAATCGGGCAAATCTATTCTGGCAACCGGCTTGTTTGTGGGAACTTCCACAACATCGAGATTGTATATCTGCTGGAATTCCGCTTCCTCCGTAAGAGCTGTACCTGTCATACCCGAGAGCTTGTTATATAAACGGAAGAAATTCTGGAAAGTTATGGTTGCAAGTGTTTTTGATTCTCTCTCAACCGTTACGCCCTCTTTTGCTTCGATTGCCTGGTGCAATCCGTCGGAATATCTTCTTCCGGGCATAATTCTTCCTGTAAATTCATCGACAATCATAACCTCGCCGTCTTTGACAACATACTGTTGGTCACGGTGCATAATTCCGTTTGCGTGAAGTGCTTGATTGACATGGTGCTGAATTTTCATATTATCGGGGTCGGAAAGATTTTCAATGTTGAAAAATCTTTCCGCCTTTGCAATACCTCTGTCGGTAAGTGAAGCGGATTTTGCTTTTTCATCAACAATATAATCGGCATCGACATCTTCGTCAAGCTGTTTGTCATCATGTTCGGTAACAACAAGTTTTTTAAGACCCTTGGCGAATTGATCGGCGATTTTGTAAAGGTCGGTTGCGTTTCCGCCCATACCCGAAATGATAAGAGGAGTTCTCGCCTCATCGATAAGAATGGAGTCAACTTCGTCAACCACGGCATAGTTATGACCTCTTTGAACAGTTTCTTCTTTATATGTTACCATATTGTCACGAAGATAATCAAATCCGAGCTCATTGTTTGTTCCGTAAGTGATGTCGGCATTGTATGCCGCTCTTCTTTCTTCATTTGTCAAATCGTGAATGATAAGACCGACTGAAAGACCCAAAAATCTGTAAACCTTTCCCATCCATTCGCTGTCACGCTTTGCAAGGTAGTCGTTGACCGTGACGATATGTACGCCCTTGCCTGTCAAAGCATTGAGATAAGCCGGCAAGGTGGAAACGAGAGTTTTTCCCTCACCTGTTTTCATTTCGGCAATTCTTCCTTGATGAAGAATAATTCCGCCGATAACCTGAACATAGAAATGCTTCATACCCAAAACCCTCATACTTGCCTCTCTCATAACGGCAAATGCTTCGGGGAGAAGCTCGTCAAGCGTTTCGCCTGCGGCAATTCTGTCTTTGAATTCCTGCGTCTTTGCCTTAAGCTCCGCATCGGTCAGCTTTTGCATATCGTCATCAAGAGCCATAACCTTGTCCGCAATCGGCCGAACACGCTTTAATTCTCTTTGAGAATATGTGCCGAACAGCTTTTCGTATAAACTCATTTTTTTCACTCCTGTATATTTTAATTAATGTATTGTTTTAAAAAATATGGTGTTGTCATAATCTGATGAGCCGTCGCTCCCGGCATTGCCTCGCAGAGGCAAAATGGAAGAGTTGCTCCGATTTTAAACAATCCTATCTTATATTATAACACAAAATTTTTGAAAATACTATAGTTTTTTCAAAGATTTTTTAATAATTTTTAATCTGTTCACAATATCGGTCGAAAAAAGCTCGAAAATACGGACTTGACAGAAAGATTTTTAAGCTTTATAATTAAATTATGGTTGCAAAGACTCAATAATTATGTGAAAAGGCAAAGAGATAATGGAAGAAAAGGAATATAATCTTTTTAAGGAATACAAACAGACCCACGATGTGAAAATCCGTGATATGCTTGTTGAAAAATACCTGTATATTGCACGGATATTGGCGAAAAAATTCATAAACAGAGGAATTGAATATGAAGACCTTTATCAGGTGGCATCTATGGGTGTGCTTTATGCGGTCGAAAGATTTGACTGCGATAGAGGAGTTGTTTTTGCAACTTTTGCAACGCCTACCGTTATGGGAGAAATAAGAAAATATTTTCGGGATAAGGGTAATTTTATAAAAATACCTCGTCCCCTGTACGAAATATTCTATAAGGCGGAGCGAATAAAGCGTTCATCTGGGAACGGTGAAAAATCGATCGAAGAAATAGCAAGAATTCTGAATATTTCGGAAGAGGAACTGCGAAGAGTTTATGAAGCCGGGGACAGCGGTTTTATAAAATCTTTGGAGGATGAAGCCTTTGCGGACGGAAAAATGAGCTTTTCCAACTTAATAGGAAAAGAGGACAGCGGCTTTTTGATGATTGAAGATAAGGACTTCATAAGAAAATCACTTCTTAAGCTAAAGGATAAGGAGCTTGAGCTGATAAAGAGAAGATACTATGACGAGCAAACTCAAATGCAGGTTGCAAAAGATTGGGGTGTTTCGCAGATGTCGGTATCCCGTTTGGAAAAAGCAACTTTGCAAAAATTGAGAGATTTGTATTTCAGAGAATAATCGGGGGTGTGAGAGTGAATTGTAATAAAAGATGTGCCAATTGCAAATACAGTGCAAATATAATCAATATGATAAAAAACGAATTGCCGACAGCGGAAATAATAACAAATCTTTCGGAGGTTTTTAAGGCGTTTGGCGATTCGACAAGAATAAAAATTCTGTGGGTGCTGTTCAGTTCGGAAAAATGCGTTGCACAAATCTGCGAAGCTCTTTCGATGAGCCAATCGGCAATAAGCCACCAGCTCAAAGTCCTGAAGGATGTCGGTCTTGTTCGTTCGAGAAGAGAGGGAAAGAACACATTTTATATGCTTGCCGATGAACATGTCGAAAAAATTGTGGAACAAGTTTTGATACATATAAATGAATAGATTTCGATCGGTTTTTGAAGTTTGAAAAAAATTTTAAAAAAAATTTCAAAAAAAGTATTGACAAATGAGTTTTTATATGTTAATATAAATAAGCTGTCAATGAGACAGTGATTGTACATTGAAAAATAAACA
>CAZGZZ010000043.1:0-14682 GCA_964530315.1 uncultured Lachnospiraceae bacterium | reverse complement strand
TGTTTATTTTTCAATGTACAATCACTGTCTCATTGACAGCTTATTTATATTAACACATTCATCAAATTTTGTCAACACATTTTTAAGTTTTTTTTCTTTTTTAGACATTAATTCTACATTATTCATCTTTTTCTCTATTTGTTATGGACATTTTACACAACAAAAATCTCTGTTGCATTCATTCTGAATACAACAGAGATTTTTTGTTTTATTTTCTGTTAGCTTCAACAAATTCAATTATGGGCATAGAGTCATCAAGTCCGTGGGGATGATGTCCGCAATTTTTTCTGCATATTGTGACTATTTGCTTACCGTTTTCTCTGTAATAATTTTCAAGCATTTGACCGTTTTCGCTGTAAGGAACCACATCATCAACATCACCGTAGAGCATTATTACCGGAATGTTATTCTTTGACAGCACATCCATTTTATCAACGGGATTCTCACGATAATTTATCAAATCTGACAAGCTCATTTTTGTTGCCTGTTCAAATTCAGGGAACATATCGTTTCCGCCCTTTCCGATCCCGGCAGGACAGGAAAGCAAATTCATAACCGGTGCATCAAGATATAAAGCTGATACACACTCGGGATATTTCGCCGCAAATTTTACCGCAAACATTCCTCCGCAACTCATTCCGACCGGAACACATTTTTTGTACAATCCGTATTCTGAAGACAGATACTCGCAAAATCTCTTCTTTAAATCAATATCCTCATCCAGACACCATCTTGTTATATTTTTTATATAGGCAAGATGCCATCCTTTTTTAACCATTTCAATCTCAAAGTTCGGAAAAGCATCAAAATACTCTGTTTTAAAGAGCCAATTTTTTTCCTCGTTTGCCTGTTCCGGAGCAATCAATATCGCTTCTCTTCCCTCGAATTCAAAATTAATTCTCTTGAATCCATTCCATCTTTCTTCCATAATATACCCTCTCTTTCATTTGAAAAGTGAACAACCGCTTTGTTTATATTGTTCTATTTTTTCACGAAGTGCCTCAACACTCACATCAAAATATTCGGAAAGACACTCAATGCACATAAATTCTCTTGCTCCTTTATTCACAAGCTTTCTGTGCAGACCTATTTCGTCATATTCAAGTGTTTTTCCGCGCTTCATACATCCGCACATTTTTTATTCCTCCGATACTCTGCTACGATTTTCTATTTTCACCGTCACAAAAATAATATCCGCTATAATTATAAGAAGAGAAATTGCCGACAACAGCTGTTGACCGTACATCGGAACTCCGAAAAGAGAATTTCTGTTTGTTTGCACAAGCGATAATATTTTTCCTCCGACAATCGCCGCAAAAAAACCAAGTAATCCCGATATACTGTTTTTTATTGCCATTGCCTGTGTCAAGTATTTATTTTCCACATAATTATATGAAAGCATAAAATTATTCTGATTTGTTCCCGCAAGACTTACATTATACAATATTGTATAAATTACAACACACCATTTTGAATTGCTTGTTGCAAATATATTAAATGCATATCCTATTGCCGCAATCGCAAATCCGACCTTCATTCCGAGTTCATATGTATGCTTATCGGAAAATTTTCCGAAAGGATTTGAAATCACCGCACGCAACACACTTCCCACTATATTTATTCCCTGTACTGCCGCAAGACTGAACATCAAATCCTTTGTTTTGAATGTTCCCATAAACCCGAGAGAGATATATCTTGAAATATCCCAAAGAACCGACATTACTATGACATTTAAAAACTTTTTATTTCCTACGGTATGAACAAGAGATTCTTTCAATGATATTTTTTTCTCGCAAGCATCGTTTCCACGGCTTTTTATCATCATCAAGCTCACAAAATTACAAGCACTCAAAATAAAAATCGAACAAGCTGAAAACAAGAATCCGCCGTTGAGATTCCCCATCGCTTCAAATTTATCTATAACCCAGCCGACAATAAATGTGAAAATCATTCCCGAAAGGAGGGACACAATCTCCTTGTTTGCGGAAAACTCCGCTCTTTTTGAGGGTTCGGCAAAGGAATTACCCCAATTGTAAATCATTGATGTGACGAAATAATTTCCGAAATAAGCCGCCAAAATACAAATTACAACCGCCGCTGTTCTGAAACGAATATCAACAGCCAAGAAAGGTATCAAATACAAACATCCAAAAAGAACCTGACTCAATGTACTGAAAAACATCGCCGTTCTCTTGACATTCTTTATTTTCGGAACCATCACAACGGTACAAAGCTGAAATAAAAAGGCAATCGATATAAACGAAGAAACAATTCCGATAAGCGAATCCGATATTCCTATTACCGACAACAGTTTTGCCAAAAAAGCATCCGCCACAAGGATCGACACGAAATATTCAAATGCACATTGCAAGGTATATGCTTTTCTTGAACGCCTGTATTCCAATGAATTGTATATGTTTTTTCCCACTTTCTATCTCCTCGACATTTTTTTACAAGTACATTATATTTACTTTTTTATGCTTTGTCAATACTTATTTGCACAAAATCCTTCATTTTTAAATCTTTGCGTTATTTCGGCGATAGCGTCCGGGTGTCACTCCCGTAAATTCCTTGAATCTCCTTATAAAATTGTACTGATCACCATATCCGCACAGCTCTGCGGTTTTTTCCACGGAATAATTGTTTTGAACCAACAAAATCTGTGCTCTTTGAATTCTTGTTGCACGCAAGTCCTTTTGAGGAGATATTCCGAATATCTTCCTATATATATGAAAAAATCTGGACGGACTCATTCTTGCAAGCTCCGCCATTTTTTCAACCGTCCAATCTTCATTGAACCGAAGATGTATCTCGGAGCGGATGTTCATAAATTCTTCCTTTCGTTTCGGATCAACAATGTCACCATTGGTATTCTGCATTTCCGATCGTGACATAAGTGCAAGCAATTTTTCCGTTTCCGCTTCAGCAACTTCTTCATAAAATTTTTTCTTTTGCAGATATTCAAATTCTATATTCATTATTATTTTTGTAATTTCACTGCTTTGACTCGGATAGTAAATTTTATTACATTTAACCCCGTATTTTTCAAGCAAAGGTCTTAAGTCACCATCGGCGTGAAACCAATCGTGAATTAACTGTGTGTCGGGAGATTTAAAACGCTGGCTTCCGTAAATCTCAAAAAAAACGCATCCTCCCGGTCTAACAATTTCATCACGACGATCAAAACGAACCACCACAGGAGATAAAAAATGCACAAATATATAATTATTCCCTATATTATCTCTGTTTAATAAAAATCCTTGTTTTTCGGGCCAAATTGATTTTATCATCAATATCTTCATAATATCACCATTAATATTATAACTTTTACAGTAGAAAAAGTCAATATATAAATAGCAAATATCATTTACTTTTCAACATTTAAGCTATAAAATGAAGATAGTTTAAATCAATTGAAAGAAGGTTATTTTATGAATTGTGAAAAAAAAGAATTTCCATGTCCTCAATTCGAAAGAGAAACTTGGATAAACTTAAACGGCGAATGGCAGTTTGAAATAGACAACGCCATGGTCGGAGAAGCAAAAGAATTTTTTAAGCGTGATAATTTTGAAAGAAAAATCAATGTTCCTTTCTGCCCGGAAAGCAAGCTTTCGGGAATCAGCGAAACAGATTTTATGAACTGTGTATGGTACAGAAAGGATTTTGAAATTCCCGAAAATTTCAAAGGCAAAGATGTTATTCTGCATTTCGGTGCTGTTGATTACCGTGCTGTTGTCTATGTAAACGGCAAAAAGGTCGGAACACATTGCGGCGGCTATACTTCCTTTAACTTCAACATAACTGAATATTTGGAGGATGCAAACAACTATATTACCTTGTGTGCATATGATGATGTTCGTTCGGCTAATCAGCCTGCCGGGAAACAATCATCAGCTTTTCGTTCCGCAGGATGCTTCTACACAAGAATAACAGGCATTTGGCAGACAGTATGGCTTGAATTCACAAACAAATGCCATATTGATAACTTCAAAATCACAACTGATATCGAAACACCGAGTGCAAATATTGAGATAAAAATGTCCGAATACAAGAAAAACACAATTGTTTCGGCTGAAGTATTCTATGAGGGAAAAGCTGTAGGAAAAGCTTCGACTACTCTTTGGGCACAAACAGCAAACCTCAACATTGTTCTTTCCGAAAAACATTTGTGGGAAGTCGGTGCTGGCAGACTCTATGATGTTGTGTTCACCGTTACGGCTGGCGAAGAAGCAATTGATGAGGTTAAATCATATTTTGGGTTGCGTAGTGTTACACTTGATGACAGAAGCTTTAAAATAAACGGCAAAACAGTTTTCGGAAGATGGGTTCTTGATCAGGGATATTATCCGGACGGACTTTATACCGCTCCTAACGAAGATGCTCTTAAGGCAGATATCATTAATTCAATTGCTCTCGGCTTTAACGGTGCAAGACTTCACGAAAAGGTATTTGAACCGAGATTCTTGTATTGGGCAGACAAATTTGGTTATATGGTATGGGGCGAACACGCAAACTGGGGACTTGATATCACAGAGCCCGGTCAAATTATGCACTTCCTCCCCGAATGGACAGAGGCTGTTTCCCGTGACTTCAACCATCCGTCAATCATCGGCTGGTGTCCTTTCAACGAAACATGGGATTTTGAAGGCAGAAAGCAATGCGACGCAATCGTTGAAAATGTATATAAAATAACAAAGCTTCTCGACCCAACAAGACCCGTAATCGATACAAGCGGAAACTTCCATACAATAACCGATATTTTCGATGTTCACAATTATGAGCAAGATCCAGAAAAATTCGCACAGCAGTATGAAAAGCTCACAGACGGCGAGGTATATGATACCATCGCAAGAAATCCAAATCTTGCATACCGTCAGAAATATGACGGAAAAATGCCGATATTTGTCAGTGAATACGGCGGTGCTTCATGGGCAGTTAGAACAGATGACGGCTGGGGCTACGGCAACGGACCGAAAACAGAAGAAGAATTTATCGAAAGATATAAAGGTCTTACAGAAACCTTGTTAAACAATCCGTATATGCTCGGTTTCTGCTATACACAGCTTTATGATATTGAGCAGGAACAAAACGGACTTATGACCTATAACAGAGAATTCAAGTTTGATCCCGAAATCTTCAAAAAAATCAACACTCAAAAAGCTGCAATAGAAAAACTTGACGAATAATTCACAAAAACAAGCCAAATAAACTCAACAAATCTATCAAATAATAAATATTGACATAGACCGATAAAAATGGTATAATATCCTTGCGTCTTTGAATGGAGTACGCAGGACAGACTACATTTTGATTATTTTATTATGAGGAATTAAAAATGAAAGTAATTATATGGCTGAATTTCATTATTTCGCTTATATTCACATTATGCTATTTTTATCAAGCTGTCTATGTGTTTGTCGGCTTGTTTTCAAAAGGTAAGAAATTCATTGCACAAAAAAATCACCGTTATGCCGTTATTATATCAGCACGAAACGAATGCTCGGTAATTCAAAATCTTATCGACAGTATTCACAATCAAACATATCCGTCGGAGCTTATCGACATATTTGTCGTCGCTGACAACTGCACCGACAACACAGCACAAATTGCCGAAAAAGCCGGAGCCGCAGTTTATGAGCGTTTCAACAAAGAGCTTGTCGGAAAGGGATATGCACTCGATTGGCTCTTTGAAAGAATCAAAACTGATTACGGCAGTGATAAATTCGATGCTTTTATAGTATTTGATGCAGACAATATCGTTGCACCTACTTTCATTGAAGAAATGAATAAGGTTTATGATAACGGCTACAGAATAATAACAAGCTACAGAAATTCAAAGAACTACGGAAAGAACTGGATTACGGCAGGATATTCACTTTGGTTTTTGAGAGAAGCGAAATTCTTAAACAATGCAAGAATGAAGCTCGGAACAAGCTGTGCAATATCCGGAACCGGATTTTTGATTGATGCCGATATTATAAAGGAAAACAACGGCTGGATTCACCACCTTTTAACCGAGGATATCGAATTCACGACAGACAGTATTATTAAAGGCGAAAAAATCGGATATTGTCAGGAAGCGGTTTTGTATGACGAACAACCCGAAACCTTTAAGCAATCCTACAGACAGCGTTTAAGATGGTCAAAAGGATTTTATCAAGTATTTGCAAAGTACAGTCATAGACTTTTAAAGGGAATTTTCAAAGGAAGCTTCTCATGCTATGATATGATGATGGTTATCGCTCCGGCGATGCTTTTAACACTTGTCAGCACAATGATAAACATTGCCGCCGTTCCTTTGGGATTTATCCTTGAGATTTCCAACTTGTGGATGCTTATAAGAACACTTATTCAAACACTTTTCGGTTTTTATATGATATTCTTTGTGTTGGGACTGCTCACAACCATATCGGAATGGGAACAGATACATTGTCCGAAATTTAAAAAGATACTTTACACTTTTACTTTTCCGCTATTTATGTTTACTTATGTGCCGATTTCAATTATTGCTTTATTCAAAAAAGTAAAATGGGATCCTATAACACACTCGATTTCAAAAAATATCGGTGAAATGTTTGAGAATACAAATGTATAAGCAATACGGGTCATTTCATTTGAAATGACCCGTATTTTTTTAGTTGTATTTTCTTTTAATCTTTTTGGTTGTTGTTTTTTCAAATTCAACAGAACGGAATTTTATCTTTCTTATACGCTTATACGATGCAAGCGACTCGTTAAGCTTTTCAATTCCTTTCTTTATATCCTCTCTTACCTTTTCTTTGTTTTCTTCAACATCGGAGTAAATTTCAACCGCAATCATATCATCCTCCGCATAAACAAGACATTCGGTTACATTATCAACATGAGCAACCAAGAATTCAAGCTCTTCCGGATAAACATTCTTTCCGTTTGCAAGAATGATAAGATTTTTCTTTCTTCCGGTCAATTTAAGGAAATCTCCCTCAACAATCTTTCCGATATCTCCGGTATTAAACCAACCGTCCTTCATAACCTCGTTTGTGCCTTTTTCATTGTTATAATAGCCCATCATAACAATATCACCCTTTACCCAAACTTCTCCCTCGCCGTCCTCGTTTGGATTTTCAATCTTTATTTGAACATTCGGCACTGCTTTTCCGACAGTTCCCGATTTAATGCTTCCAATTCTGCTCAATGCAACAATCGGTGAACATTCAGTAATTCCGTATCCGTTTATTATTGTTATTCCGAGATCCTCAAGACCTTTCATATAAATATCGTCAATCGGTGCACCGCCACAGATAATCATTTCAAGGTTTCCGCCGAAATTATCAAGAACAGACTTGAAGAGTGTTCTTCTCATATCAATTCCGACCTTACGCATACCGTTCGAAACCCTTATCAGTTTTTTCAAAGCCCCTGCTTTTCCCTGTTTTTCAGCTGTTTTCCAAATATTTTTATAAATACTTTCAACAAACAAAGGTACGACAGAAATATGTCCCGGCTTATGTTCCTTGATGTCACGCATAAAGGTTTTTAAACTGCTTGTGATATATGTTGAGTATCCCATCCAAACCTGACACAATACGCACGCCATAAATCCGAATGTATGATTAAACGGCAATACCGCAACACAATCTCTTGGAATTTTACTGCACGAAATACTCAAATATGCATCGCTCGTCAAATTCTTTTGATTGAGCATTACACCCTTTGGTGTTCCTGTCGTTCCCGATGTATAAATTATGGCACACATTTTTTCATCATCGACTTTGTAATCGATGTATTCCGTGTTGCCGCCATTTATAAATTCTCTTCCCTTTGAAATTATATCTTCAAGCTCTGTCATACAAAGAAGATTTTTAACCTCCAAGCCGTTTTCGGTCATTTCATCAACAACCTTTTGCTTATGCTTTGAATAAACCAAAATATCCGTTCCGCTTGCATTCAAAAGTGTCAAAAGCTCATTTGCCTGTAATTCCTTATCAAGTGGAATAATTACATTTCCGCCATTTACAGCAGTAAAATAAGTGACTATCCACTCATAACTATTTTCACCGAGTACAGCTATTTTTTTGCCGTCTTTATAACCGCTGTCAAATAAATAAGTTCCGAAGCCGTCAATATCGCTTTTAAATCTTTGGTATGTTATCTCGGATTTTATTCCTTTTTTTTCATATTTGAACGCAGTGTCCTGCCCAAAACGCTCCGCAACACCGTTTATCATATCCTTCAAATCGGAGTATGATACATCAAGATTATAAATTCCCTTACTCATTTTCAACTACCTCACTTTTTTAATTTTTCAAAGAATGAATCGGAGCAGGTATCCTGCCGCCTCTTTTAATAAATTCGGCACTGCTTTTTGAATTAACACTCATAACCGGTCCGCTTCCCAAAAGTCCTCCGAATTCAACAACATCTCCAACCTTTTTGCCGGGTGCCGGAATAACTCTTACCGCCGTTGTTTTTGTGTTAATCATACCTATTGCCGCTTCATCGGCTATAATTGCCGAAATCGTTTCGGCTGTTGTATCACCCGGAATAACAATCATATCAAGTCCGACCGAACAAACACAGGTCATTGCTTCAAGCTTTTCAAGCGAGAGCGTACCGTCCTTTGCCGCTGCAATCATACCGGCGTCCTCGCTGACGGGAATAAACGCTCCCGACAATCCGCCGACATATGAGCTTGCCATAACACCGCCCTTTTTAACAGCATCGTTCAAAAGAGCCAAGGCCGCAGTTGTGCCGTGAGTGCCGCACTGTTCAAGACCCATTTCTTCAAGAATATATGCCACACTGTCTCCGACAGCCGGAGTCGGTGCAAGCGACAAATCCACTATTCCGAACGGAACATTCAAACGCTTCGATGCTTCACGGGCAACAAGCTGTCCCATTCTCGTAATTTTAAAAGCCGTCTTTTTTATTGTTTCTGCAACAACGCCGAATGGCTCACCCTTAACCTTTTCCAATGCACATTTTACAACGCCCGGACCGCTGACGCCTACATTGATGACACAATCACCCTCGCCGTCACCCAAAAAGGCTCCTGCCATAAACGGATTATCCTCAACGGCATTGCAGAATACAACAAGCTTTGCACATGCAAATCCATCAGTTTCCTTTGTCATCTCTGCCGCCTCTTTTATTATTCTTCCCATTTTTGCAACGGCATCCATATTAATTCCTGCTTTTGTCGTTCCGACATTTACGCTCGAACAGACAAGCTCTGTTTGTGCAAGTGCACTCGGAATGGAGTCCATCAAAAGATTTTCGCCTGGAGTTGCACCCTTGTGAACCAATGCCGTATAGCCTCCGATGAAATTAACTCCGACATCGTGAGCCGCTCTGTCAAGCGTCTTTGCTATCATAACGCATTTTTCAATACTCGGCTCGTCCAATGCTTCAACCAAACAGGATACCGGTGTTACCGATATTCTTTTATTGATAATCGGAATACCGAACTGTGCCTCAATATCATTTCCGACCTTAACCAAATCCTTTGCATATCCTGTGATTTTCTTATAAACCTTTTCACAAGCACGCATAATATCCGGATCGACACAACTTTTTAAGCTTATGCCCATTGTTATGGTTCTGATATCGAGGTTTTCTTTGTCTATCATATTTATGGTTTCCAAAACCTCATAAGAATTAAGCATACTATTCCTCCGTCAAATTCTGTGCATTGAATTGAAAAGCTTTTCGTTCTGCATATGAATTGACAAATTCATATCCTCTGCAAGCTGTGAAATCTCCTCTTCAACCTTTTTCATTGATTCGGTTTTCAATTCAACAAGCATAATCATTGTGAACATATCCTGCATAATAGTTTGCGAAATGTCCAATATGTTTATGTCATTATCGCAAAAAAGTGCACTTACTTTCGCAATAATTCCCACTCTGTCCTTACCGACAACGGTGACTACCGCTTTCATTAAAACACCCTCTTATCTGTTTGTTAAGGGATTCCTTGTCAATAAAACAATCCTCCCATTATCCTATATTATACATCAAAAGAAAAAAAAAGTAAATACTTTAATCATAAAATTGTTCACTTTAAAAAAATCAAATAAGCTGGAATAAGAATTACAAAAAAGTATCACTTGCTATTCTTTTTTACCCGGCATATTTTTTATGAGTTTATCTCGTAACAAAATATGCCGGAATGTAACACATCTGTTGTAAACCTACAAACTTCTTTGTAAATAATTTTATAAAACAATTGACAAAATGATTTTTTTGTGCTACAATAATGTGGTGTTTTGAACGGATGTTTAATTGGGGACATAACGGAGCTAACTCGAAATCCTTTCAACATTTTTGAACTTGTTGGAACTTAAAACTCCGCAAACGCTGTAACACTGCGGTTTTCAGGTTTTGGTGCTGATAAATGGGAAATTCTTTTCTAACGGAATTTCTAATAAAATTTAGTATTTGCGATAAACTCAATCTTTGAGTTTATATATACGGAGAAGTATCGAAGTGGTCATAACGGGACTGACTCGAAATCCTTTCAACATTTTTGAACTTGTTGGAACTTAAAACTCCGCAAACGCTGTAACACTGCGGTTTTCAGGTTTTGGTGCTGATAAATGGGAAATTCTTTTCTAACGGAATTTCTAATAAAATTTAGTATTTGCGATAAACTCAATCTTTGAGTTTATATATACGGAGAAGTATCGAAGTGGTCATAACGGGACTGACTCGAAATCAGTTGATCCGCAAGGGTCCGTGGGTTCGAATCCCACCTTCTCCGCCAAAGAGCTAACGGATTTAAAATCAGTTGGCTCTTTTTCTTTGCCAAAATCCCCTCAAAAAGCCGTCAAATTTGCCCTACAATCGTTTGATATGTATTGTTGGTAAACTTACACCACCCACCGTTAATAAGTGCTTACATCGGTTTATTTCTCTTGTGCGTTTTTAGTTAAAACTTGACATTCCGTTTTGTTTTATATAATATCGATAAAATTAATCATTGTAGCAAAAAGAGGTTACGCACACTTTTGATGCGTAACCTCTTTTTGGTTTTATATAGTGGTTATTCCATTGTCCCGACCGTTTTGTTTATATCGCCGTCTGAGTCTACGATGATGGTTTGAGTTTTACTTGGCACAACATATCCGAAGCCTTCGACATAGTTTTTATTTTGTTCTTCTATAATCCCATTTCGTATTTTTGTTTCTTCATCGGTGAGGTAGCAAGTGTCCTTTGCCATAATTTCATCATTTGGATTTACAGGCTCCTGTGGATTAGGTTCCCACTTAGCGTAAAGTACATCAGGCTTTGTGAACTTAAATGTTGTTACCCGATTTTGCTTTGTTCTCGGATCGGTGAACCACCCTTTGAATGTATATCCGTATTTTGTTGGAACATAGCTTTCAAGACTAATGCTTTTGCCGTATCTTTTGGTTATTGGACTGATAAAGCTTCCGTCATCCGATGCGAAGGTTAAGGTTACATCTCCTACAATTCCAAATTTGTTGTCGAAGGTCACTCGGTATTTACTGAGCCACCACGGTTTTGCGGTTGCCGATACTGTCGTTGATAGCAGCATAGTCACTGCTAATGCCGTAAATAATACTTTTTTCTTCATAAATTTCATCTCCTAAATTTGTAGTTACCTTTCGGCAACACAAACATATCACATAAGAGAGTGAAAGTCTACGAAGTTTTTTTTCTAATACATATTATTTTTCTATACGCTCAATGATTTTTGAAATAACATTTTCCGCACCGGGATTGTTGCTATCGGCAACTCTAGCCAGAAATTCTCCTATGTTATTTCGTATTTCTTCCGCTTTCTTTAATTCCTCGCTTTGCGTATATGTAGCTGATAATGGTAACTCTTTAATAGCATCATTAAGCTTATTGCAATAGTTATTCCAATATCTTATATAGTTTAAGCGCTTCATTCCATCATAAATATCTTTAGCATCATCCATAATTACATACATTGTTTTTTCGTACCATTTTTCATCTTTGCTTAATTCTATCACTTCATATAAGCATGCAACAGATCTAAGATATTCATCAGAGATTACAAGAACAGCAAAATCTTCATTGCGTATAGTTTTCATAAACTCAGATATGCTTTTCCAATCGCCTATATTGTTTTTATCTCTCCTTATATCACATTTTCCACCAAGTGCGTTTTCTATTTCGTCAACAAAATCAGAACACCCCCAATTATATGATACAAAAACAGTTGGTATATTAACTTTATTTTTCCCAAGAACACTTGTGCTACTTTCCATAAATGCCTTGGCAGAAAGTTCAATTTCATATCCTCCTGTTACATCTTCGAGAAATTTTAAAAAGTATCCTTGTTCATTTAAAATTTTAAGAAACCGTTTATAATTTGGAACAAAAGATATTTTTGTATCATCGTCATCCAAATAAACATATCCGTCATTTTCGATATCTAATAAAATCTGTATGACTAATGTAAGCAAAGTGTTTTTGTCGTTTGTATTAAAAAAATCACTTAAATTATTCTTTATTGTTGCAGATTTAGATTCTACATCTTTGAATAACTTTTCATCACGCCATCCATTAAAAGAATCCAATGTTTTTAAAAATTCAGCAACAAATTGAGTCTGTTCCAACTTCAACAACTCGTATTTCATATTTTCTTTCCATGACACAAAATCTTCTGCGTTGTATATCACATTAAGATTTGGCACTCCACTTCCGCCTGACACACGAAAAGATTTCTTTATTTCGGGTAATTGCGAAATTAATTTTAAAATTTTATACATATTTTTCTCCTTGCTTCGGTACATTTTTGAAAATGGCGGTCATTTAAAGATTCTTATAATATCTCTCGATCAGTTTTGCCATAAGTTTACGCCGTTCTGCTAAGAAATTATCATAATCTTCCACGGCCATATCAAAGATATTCTGAGGAATACAGTTTTCAGTTAAATTCGTTGCAAGCATTGTTTCATCTGAAATATTGCCGATTTCGATGTTTTTGGTAGTGCATTGTTCCTTAACCTTGGAAAAATACTTACATGGTGCATCATCACTTATTGCTTTATTAACCTGCGTATCAAGGTAAATATAGTTAG
Source organism: uncultured Lachnospiraceae bacterium (assembly GCA_964530315.1). Lineage (GTDB taxonomy): Bacteria > Bacillota > Clostridia > UBA1381 > UBA1381 > RGIG1988. The sequence goes on along the minus strand of CAZGZZ010000043.1, from coordinate 1,627 downwards.
CCACCTGATTATACTTGGTTTTTGCTTCAACACCATTCGCCTTCAGATATGCTCTTGGGAATATGTGATGAACATCGCCTGAAATACCTATAAGATCAGAAACCTTTGTTCCGTTCATAAGCATTGAATTGCAATTCAAATTGATTTGTGCAGCTAAGAAAGTATTGAACGCAGGGCTGTTTACAGATGATGATTCCAAGTTTTGAGGCAAGGTTACATCCCAGAATGTATCTGACAAAGCAGAGGCTTCCACTTCGTTAAGAAAGTTAATAAAACCCTTTTCGCTTATACTACGCATATCTCTGTCCATAACAGTTTCGGGAGAACCGATATAACGAGAAGTGAGTGTTGATAGCACAAACCACTTCTGCACATATCTTTTGATTTGAGCGTTTGGAATTGTATCATCATTAAGCAATATTAAATATAATGTATATGCAAAATCCAAGGTCATCTTGGAATTGAGCAATTTATTTGATGTAAAACCTGCACCTTTTATTGCCATAATAAACTGTGCAAAGTTATATTGGTTAATAAAATTTAGGATGCCCTCATCAAGTTTTTTATAGGATGCTTCGACGATATCATCTCTGTATTCTTTTGTTTCAAAATCTCTACCGGACAACAAACTTACCAAATCAGCAAGTTTTCCTCTGCGGAACTGATGCATAAATGAAACTCTAAGCATATCCCCGTAATCCGGATCAAAAATATCATCATAATCATTTGCTAACCACTTGATTTTATCAGCATATTTTGAGTTTTGAAACTCTTCGTCATGAGTAATGTGCGGATAGAAATCAGGCTTAACCGAAAGATGACAGAAATAGTCTATAGCTTTTCTCATCAGACTACCGCCATGACCGTTTTCATAATCACCGTCTGCAGCCATTTTGGACATAACGAAGTCAGACTGACTAAGTGCTGTACCTTTTGAGTTGATTCTGATAAAAATTTCTGTTACTTCATCAATATCAAGAGTGTGGTCAAGTTCGATCACGCCAATTTGTCTGTTGGAAATTCCTTTTAATTTGCTGATAGTTTCAGACAACTCATCAAGGTCAACATCAGGATTATTCTCTGCATATTGATTTTCAAACGCTCTTTGTTTAAAATCTGATGAAAATAATACAGAAATATCAGGAATCCAACGCTTGTCTTTCAGGTGCGAAGCGTCCTGTACGGCAAATCGTTTTGTTTCGTCAGTTGCTACCGGATTAAAAGCTATTTTAATTCTATCCTTATTGAAATCTTCGTTCAAAACCTCTTTACCTGCAATTGATGCCATCAATGCAGTAACTCTTTGTTGACCATCTATAAGAACTTTCTTGCCATTTGCCCTACCGCCATCTTTGGTCTGAACATCAGGATTCTTCCATGTAATTATGTATCCTGTAGGATATCCGTTATATAATGAGTCAACTAAATCCCTTACCTGACTTCTTTTCCATACAAATGGTCTTTGAATTTCGGGTATAACAAAATCTTCAGCCTCAATAAGACCAAGTATGGCACTGATTGAATATTGCATTAAAGTAAACTTTTCACCCGTCATAATTTCATCTCCTATTCAGCGTACTTCTTAAAGTTTTCTGCCTGCTCCAAGACCTCTTTATAAACATCGTCT
>CAZGZZ010000042.1:0-15572 GCA_964530315.1 uncultured Lachnospiraceae bacterium | reverse complement strand
GACATATTGTATATAAAATTTATTTTTACATAATATTTATTTTAACACTGTTGTTTTTTTCTTTCGTGACGCACAGACTTGAAAAAGCATTTATAAGCAATTTTACGCCGTTTGCACTGAATATCGGTTCTGATGCTTTTAACTATTCGGTGTCGGAATATTTCTCCGATAATCGATGCTCCTACAAAGATTTTGTTGATATAACATACGGAGAAAACAACACTGTAACGGCATTGCAAGCAAACACGCCGCTGATGAATAAGGTTTTGGCTGATTTATCGATTTTGGTTCAGGATGAGCTTGATGAAATCAAAGAAGAAACAATGACGGTTCCGTTTGGAAATATATTTGACAATTTGATTTTGCACGGACTTGGTCCTGATTTGAAAATAGAAATTAAATCGGCTGAAATAAACGATTTAACATTCTGCGACAGCTTTGAGGCGGCAGGAATAAATCAGGTAAGGCATAAAATATATATCGATGCTTCGGTGACAATTTCGGTAAGTTGTGCCAATTTGACAAAAACAGAGGTTATTTATGACACAATCCCCGTTGCGGAAACGATAATAGTAGGAAATGTTCCGAAATATTATTCGGGTCAGGGCACTATGAACCTTACGGCAGGCGAAAAGGAGGATTAAAGATTTGGAAAACATAAAAAAAAGAATTGATGAATTAACCGAACTATTAAATTATCATGCAAAAAAATACTATGTTGACGATGCTCCGGAAATTTCGGATTTTGAATATGATAAAATGCTTTCGGAGCTTGAAAGGCTTGAAGCGGACTATCCGCAGTATGCATATCCGTCATCGCCCACAAAAAGGGTTGGCGGTGCTGTGTTACCGAAATTTGATAAAGTAATACACGAGGTTAGAATGGAAAGCTTGCAGGATGCTTTTGATGAAAATGAAATTTATGAATTTGACAAAAGAGTTGCATCGCAGATTTCGGACTACTCATATGTTGTGGAACATAAAATAGACGGATTATCGGTTTCTCTTGAATATAAAAACGGTGAATTTTTCAGAGGTTCGACACGAGGTGACGGAGATGTTGGCGAAGATGTCACTCAAAATCTTAAAACAATAATGTCGATACCTTTAAAATTAAAGGATACTATCCCCTATCTTGAGGTGAGGGGAGAGGTGTTTATGTCTAGGAACGCTTTCATAAAGTTGAATGAGGAAAGAGAAACGCTGGAAGAACCTCTTTTTGCAAATCCGAGAAATGCTGCAGCAGGCTCTCTGCGACAGCTTGATTCCAAGATAACGGCAAAAAGAAAGCTTGATATTTTTATATTCAACATTCAACAAATTGAGGGTGTTGAACTGAATACTCATCTTGAAGCGTTAGAGTTTTTGCGAAATGAAGGCTTTAAGGTCATTGAAAATAAAACAGAATATAGAACCATACAGGAAGCCTATAAAAGAATACAGGAAATAGGTGACAAGCGTGGAGACTTGACATTTGATATTGATGGCGCAGTTATAAAGGTAAATGACTTTACACAAAGAAAAAACCTTTCATCAACCGCAAAATATCCAAAATGGGCAATTGCCTATAAATTTCCTGCGGAACAAAAAAAGACAAAGATAAAAAATATACTCGTTCAAATCGGACGAACAGGAGTTTTAACACCTCTTGCCGTTTTGGAACCTGTAAGGATTGCAGGTTCGGTTGTTTCCCGTGCAACACTCCATAATCTCGATTATATTGTTGAAAAGGATATAAAAATCGGTGATACTGTCGTAATACAGAAAGCAGGAGACATTATACCGGAGGTTGTTGAGGTTGTTTTTGACGAGCGAGATGGGGATGAGGTTTCATTTGAAATGCCGAAATACTGTCCCGAATGCGGAGCAGAAATTGTGCGGGAAGAGGGAGAGGCGGCACACCGGTGCACGGGTGCGGATTGCCCGGCACAATTACTTCGGAATATCATTCATTTTGTTTCAAGGGATGCTATGGATATAGATAGTCTCGGTCCTTCAATAATTGAGCAGATGCTGGATAAAAAGATGATTTCCACAGTTGCAGATTTATATTCTTTGACAGCAGAGGAAATTTCAAAAATGGACAAAATGGGGGACAAGTCCGCCGCAAATCTTTTATCTGCACTTGAAAAGTCAAAGTCCAACAGTCTTTACAGACTGATATATGCTCTCGGAATTCGACATATCGGTGAAAAGGCGGCAAAAATTCTTGCAAAAAAATATAAGTCGATGGATGCGTTGATGAATGCAACTGTTGAAGAATTGACTCAAATTCCCGATATTGGTAATGTTATGGCTTTGAGTATATGTGAATTTTTTGCTCAAAAACAGAACACCGAATTGATTCAAAGTTTAAAGTCTGTCGGTGTTAAGATGATAGATGACGAAGAGGGAACGGACGATTTGAGATTTGAAGGCAAGACATTTGTCTTGACCGGTACTTTGGCAAGCTACACCAGAAAGGAAGCAGGAGACATAATTGAAAGATTTGGAGGGAAAACATCCTCATCCGTTTCAAAAAAGACTGATTTTGTTCTTGCCGGAGAGGAAGCCGGAAGCAAGCTTGATAAAGCAAATAAGCTTGGAGTAATCGTCATTGATGAAGAAGAATTTAAAAATATGATTGGATGATTTTATGATATACGAGAGAGCTTTAAAAATAAAAAATGAATTGATAAAAATACGCCGTGAATTGCATCAAATGCCGGAGCTTGAATTTGATGTTTTCAAAACTGCTGAATACATTGAAAAAAAATTGGACGAGCTTGAAATTCAACACAAGAGAGCGGCAAAAACGGGAATTGTTGCTCAAATAGGAAAAACAGATACAAAGAAAACACTTCTTTTAAGAGCGGATGTTGATGCACTGCCTATCACAGAACTTAACGAAACAGAGTACAAATCAAAAAATAACGGAATGATGCACGCTTGCGGACATGATGCACATACCGCCTGTCTTTTGGGGGCGTGCAGAATATTAAAGGAAAATGAAGATAAGCTTGACGGATGTGTGAAATTTGTTTTTCAACCTGCTGAAGAGGGAGACGGCGGAGCAAAACCAATGATTGATGACGGTATTATGACAGCTCCGGAGGTTACTGCAGCTGCAGCACTTCATGTTGAACCATTGGCAAGTGTTGGAACTTTACAGTTAAGAAACGGTGCAATAATGGCATCACCCGATGAATTTACGATAGTTATCGACGGGGTTGGAGGTCACGGTGCTTGTCCGGAGGATTGCAATAATCCCATTTTACCATCGGCGGAGCTTGTAAAAAAGCTTGAAGGCGTTGTTTCGGATAATTTTAGAGATAAATCGGAATGTGTGGTTTCGGTTTGTGCTGTAAACGCCGGAAATACTCATAATGTCATACCTGCATCGGTTGAAATTATGGGTACTGTCCGCTCATTATCCGAAGAAATCAGAAATCGTGCGGAAAAACTTATAGATTTGTATGCAAAGGAAGTATGCAATAAATATAAATGCACTTACCAATATGATTTTAAAAGGCTTTATCCTCCGTTGATAAATGACATCGGTATGAATAATCTTGTTGTCAAATCGGCAAGAAAAATAAGCGGATTTGATAAAACTGTTTTTCTTGAAAGGTCGTCGATGACGGGTGATGATTTTTCGTATTTTTCAAAGCTTGTTCCGTCTTCTTATTTCAAGCTCGGAGTCGGAAATTCAAAGATTTGTCATCCGCTGCACAGCCCGTATTTTGATATAGATGAGAATGCACTTCCTTTGGGTGCGGCGATTCTTTCTCAAATTGCGTTTGATTATCTTAACGGAGATTAAATCAAATGAAAGCTTATATAAAAATTCCCAATATCCCTAATGGGAAAGTGACAAAAGTAATTGTTGATAACAAAATTTGCAAACATTCCGAAAAAGCTTTGAAAAAACAGGGAATAGATGTAGTTAAAACAGCTACTCTCAACTGCCTGTATGATGCGGTATCATCGCATCCCGATATGCAGATACATCATTTGGGCGATAATTTGTTTGTTTGCGAAAAAAGCTTGAAAAATTATTATAAAAGCCTGTTGCCCGATGCCGAGATAATTCCGGGAGAGAACATCTTGAACGATAAATATCCAAGTGATATTGCGTTTAACTGTGCAAGAGTAGGAAATTTTCTTTTCCATAAATTGAGTTTCACCGATTTGTCAATCCTTGAATATTATAAAAGAAACGGTGTAAAATTAATTAATGTAAAACAGGGGTATTCAAAATGTTCCGTTTGTGTGATAAACGAAAATGCAATAATAACATCGGACAAAAAAATCAATGATGAAGCGTTAAAAAACGGGATAGACTCTGTTGTTGTAAATAACTCTGAAATTATGTTAAAGGGACTTGATTGCGGTTTTTTCGGCGGAATTTGCGGCTTAATTGACAAAGATTTGCTTTGTATCAACGGAAATATTGAAAAATTGAGTGATTGCGACATTATAAATAAGTTTTGCGAAAAGTATAATGTTAGAATTTTGAATTTAAAAGATTCAATTCCGGAGGATGTGGGAAGTATTTTGCCGATATGTGAGGAGCTTTGACATAAAATAAAGCATCAAGGAGAGTATTCAAATGTCGGAATTAAATGTTTTGAATAAAAATAATGCTCAAAAAGAATATTCGGAATTGATAGATTTCGTAACTCTTTATGTCAATATGCAGGAGGCTTTAATTGACAAGCTGTTAATAACGGTTATTGACGGTAAATATGTTATATGCGACAAGAAGAAAAATATTCTTTTCAGTCTTATAGAGTATGATGATTCACTGCTTGATTTGCTTGTAACTCTTGCACCGAAGAAAATTGAGCTTTATAATATTTTGAATTTCAAAAACCGAGAATTAATAAAAACGATAATATCTATCTTTAAAGAACGAGCGGAGATTTATAACGAAAATCTTGAATTTTGACAATGCGGCAGATTGGTTTAATACCGATCTGCTTTTTGTTTGTCGATGTGCTTGTAAACTCCGCTTTACTTGACATTATACCGTTATTATGGTATAATCTGCATACTGCAGGCTATAAACTCACAGCAAAAGTTTATATGTAAAATAAAATAAGGATAGGTGAATTTTATGGAATACGGACATTTTACAAATGGGGGAAAGACATATGAAATAAACAATGTCAAAACTCCCACACCGTGGAAAAACACATTGTTTAATGATGAATATTTTATGGAGGTATCACAGCGTCTCTGCGGACAAAGCTTTGCTGTTGATAGCTATAAAAGAAGTCCGTCGTTGGATAACGACAAACGATTTTATGTAAAAATAAATAATAAAATTTATCATTTGGGAAGTGGAGAAAGCGATAAATTTGTTTGCGAGCATCACATTCACAAAACTGTTTTGATTGAAGAATTCGACAACTTTATAAGCAGAATAACAGTATTCGTACCTGTTCGTGGCAAACAGGAAATCTGGAATATTGAAATTGAAAATAAAACAAATGAAAAGATAATTCCGCAAGTGTTTGCTTGCTTTGATTTTGCAAACATTGGCTATTTGAGTCTTGAATGTGATTATTTGAGTGAATGTTTTGTTAAGACTTCATTCCCTTATCACATAAAATATGAAGAATATGAACAGCTTAAACCGACCGAAAGGAAAATTTATGTTACAAGCAACAAAAAGGTTAAGAGCTACGAATGTTCAAGAGACAGATATTTCGGCGGAGACAATCCGTTCAGCACTCCCGTTATGATTGAAAACGGTGAGGGTTCAAATAAAAAATGCGAATATGAATATTGTATTGCGGGATTTCATCATGAATTGGTTCTTGAAGCAAATAAGAGTGATTCAATAACTTATGTTGCCGGAGAAACAAAGAATTTTGAAGAAATTGTTGAAATTAAAAGCAATATGCCCGATTTTGAAACGGAACTTAAAAAGGCAGAAGAAAAGTGGAATAAAGATACTTCATCTTTTATGATTAATACTGAATATGAGGATTTAAACACGCTTGTTAATTATTGGCTGAAAAAGCAGGTTACATTCCTCACAAGACACAACAGAGGCGGTGTATATTGCCCTGTAAGAAACCAATTGCAGGACGCTATGGGATATGCGACAATAAATCCCGATGAAGCTTTGGAATTTGGCTTGAGAGTATTGAGAAGACAGCATAAGGATGGATATTTAAAGCAGTGGTATATGACTGACGGATCGCCCGATATCGGTCTTTGCCTCATAAACCACAGCGATGCTTGTGTATGGCTGATTATTTGTATGATTGAAATTATCAAACTTACGGGTGATGAAAGCCTTTATCAGCGTTTGGAAGGATATATGGACAGCGAAGCAAAAGAGCCTATTATCGTTCACTTGAAAAAAGCGGCTCATTATATGTCAACACAGCTCGGACAGCATGGCTTGTGTTTGATGAAAGACGGAGACTGGACAGATCCTATCAACGGTGTCGGCAGATTGGGAAGAGGAGAGTCAACTTGGAATACGCTTGCATTGATTTATGCAATAAAGCTGTTAAATGAAATTGAATTTGATAAAGAGCTTGACGAAATCAGAAATCAACTTATAAATGCGGTAAATACACACTGTTGGAATGAGGACAGATACATAGCCGGATTTGATGATGACGGAAAACCATTCGGATGCAAAGGCGAAAAGGAAGCTTCATTGTTCCTGAATGCACAAACATGGGCATTGTTTGCCGGAGTTTGTGATGAAGAGAGAACAAAAATCGTAAGAAAAACAATAGATAAATTGAAAACCGATTTTGGATTTTTGCTTTTAGATCCTCCGTTTGAAACATGGAATCCGAGATGGGGCAAAATCAGTATCAAACAAAAGGGAAATACAGAAAACGGTTCTGTATATAGCCACGGAAACTTATTTAAGGCTTATGCCGATTTCTGTGTAAACGACAATCAAGCCGGAATAGACACTATATTGAGCATATTACCGACAAATCCGAAAAATCCTCCGTGTAAGAATTTACAAGTGCCGACATTTGTACCTAATTATTATTTCGGATGCAAAGGTGATAATTTCGGTCATTCATCAACCGTATATGGTTCGGGTGCCGCAGGCTGGATTTTGTGGTTGGCACAAAAATATTTGAAGTAAAAAACATTTTGTGTTAAGAGGTTCTTTTGTAATGATGAATTTTAAGGGTAAAAAAGCAGATATAAAATTGACATATAAAAAAGCTGACGGGTTGGATTTGCCGATACATATTTTTCTGCCCGATACCGATATACATAATGCACAGACAATTCTGTTTGTGCATGGTGGTGGCTGGAATGATGCGATTAAGAATAATCAGCCATGGAACGGCGGCTGGATGTGCAGTAATGCAAGATATGCCGCAGATAAAGGGTATGTTGGAATTGTTATATCGTATCGTTCGCTGATGGTGTCCGAATCACTGAATGTCGGACACTTACTGCAGGATTGCATTGATGCAATCACATATATCAAAGAGCATATAAAGTTTGTTAATTTTGATAATATTGTATATGCAGGTGATTCTGCAGGAGGATATTTGGTAACAATGCTGGGACTTTCACAAAATGATGATGTAAGACCTAAAACTGTAATATCACTAAATCCTGTATTGGGTGCACTGGACAGTAAATGGAAATATGGTTTTAACAATTGCTCCGATATTAAGAGTTTAACACCCAAATATAATATTGGAGAAAAATGTGCCGAATTTCTGTTTATGCACGGTACAGCCGATGAATTTGTGGAAATTGAATATACCGAAGAGTTAAATAATTTACTGTTGGCAAACGGACATAAATCCGAATTTATAAAAGTTAAAGATGCGAAACACGCATTTGCTTTGTATGATTATCAAAGCTCGGATGAATTCGCTACAGAAATTATGGAAAAAATGATTGAGTTTATCAAAAAATCAAATTAATTCTCCAAAATATACTTCCAAGTTTTATAAAGAACAATTTATAAAACTTGGATTTATTTTTCACAAAATATTCCCCACAACAATTAATATAAAAAGGTGCCTTTGAATGTACAAAGACACCTTTTGTAAATTATAAATTTTTAGTTTTACTTTTTCTAATGATATAATTCAAAATGTCAAATTTATTGTATTGGTTTTAATTTACCTTTAAGAAGTACACATGAATGAGAAGCAACCTTTGCGTTATAGTAATCTCTCATAATGCCTGCATTTTTTCCTGTGAATTAATCAACTTCCCATTCTGCAAAGGTTTTTGCATCGATATATTCGTGACCGTAGCTTCCGGGATATCCCGCACAGGTCATAACTCCGGCGCAGGAATACATTCCGAATTTTAAACCCTTGGAATGAATGTAATCGGCGATATATTTCATTCCGTGCGGAAATTTCTTCGGGTCGGGAACCAGACGACCGTTTTCATCTCTTTCCTTTAACGACCAGCAGTCATCAATTATAATATACTCATATCCGGCATCCTTGTAGCCTTTTTCAATAAAGGCATCCGTTGTTTCGATTATAAGCTGTTCATCTATTTTTTCTGCAAATGTGTTCCAAGAATTCCAGCCCATTGGGGGTTTTTGTGCAAGCATAATTATCTTCCCTTTTATTTTTCATATTGTGAAAGCTCATTTTTTAAGCTTTCGTTTTCGGTTGTCAGCCTTTCAACTTCATCCTCAAGGTCTATGATTTTGATTTTCATTTCGTTTATCTCTTCATTTGAATAACCTTTGTTCATTATCGTTCCGCCAATGGAATTTTCATCAAATCCTGCCATAATGTATATTGTGTAAGCAATTAATACAATTGAAAGAACACAAAAAACAATACGCTTAACCATTAAGGAAATTTTTTCTTTCCTTACATTGTTATATATTATGTTTTCGCCCCGTCTTTCCATAGCTGAAGAACTATCCTTTTGCTGATACGATCCATTGCGGTGATGATGGTGATGATGTCTGCCACTTGACGAATGATGATGCTTTTGTTCCTCTGTATTACTTGTTTGACTCATTTTATTTGCTCCTATAGATTTATTATTGATATTGTATCATACTTTTCGATGAAAATAAATACAAAATTCGATTTTTTACTCTTTTTTTGGTTATTTTTTCAAGTCCGATACCGTATAACTGTAATTGACGGCGGTATCTTTCCTTAATTCCTTCGATATTATCGGAAAAATCCGTTTTGTAATCTACCAAAACAATTTCGTCATCTTCGTAGAAATAACAGTCAATTATACCTTGAAGTATAATTTTTTCTTCCGATTGAGAGCCGGTAAGCTCCTTTAACGGAATTTCAAATTCAAACGGAGTTTCTCTGAAAACCTTATCGCTTTTTAAAATTCTCAAACCGATTTCGGAATTGTAAAAATCTTTGATATCCTTCGGGTTGACAGCTTTTGCTTCCTCTTCGGTCAATTCCTCTTTTTTCACAAGCTCATTTATGAATTTTTGAATATTTTCAACGCTGTTGTTCTCTGTAGGTAGATATTTTTGCATAACATAATGAACTGCTGTTCCCTTTTGTGCTCCAACTATTTCGGTGTTTTTGCTCAAAAATGACGGTTTTTTTATAAGCTCCGTTTTGCGGTTATTTCCCAAAAGCGTATCGATACCGGTAACCGATATTTTGGACGGAAGCTTTGCCGCTTCTTCAAAAGGATATTCCTTCATTGTGATTGTAACAAGCGGTAATTCGCCGGGAGAAGATTCGGAATTATCACGAAAATCAGTAAAATCGGATTTTATTGCTTCCGAATAAGGAATAATATTGAATATCCAATTATCAGGGTCATTCATTGCAACCGGTGCAATCCAATTGATATATTTTCCTGCCGATAAAATATGCATTTTTGAAAAATTGCCGTTTGCATCTATTGAGGAAATCCATTTATTGTAATCGGACGGCTTGTCCTCTTCAAATTCCTGTGTAATTTTTTTCGGTGCTACACAAGTTACAAAAAGCTTTTCCTTTGCTCTTGTTGTCGCAACATAAAGCTTTCTCATTTCCTCGGCAACAATTTCGGCATTGGTTTTTATGACAACTGCATTTTTTTGCAATGTTTTACCGCAAATTCCGTTTTTGTAATCAATCATATCCGCTCCGAAGCCAAGTTCTTTATGATAAAGCACCTTCCGTTTTGTGTCGGATGTATTGAATTTTTTTGAACATCCTGCCAAAAAGACCACGGGGAATTCAAGTCCTTTACTCTTGTGAATTGTCATCAAACGAACAACATCACTGTTTTCACCGAGAGTTACAGCACTTGCCAAATCCTCTTCCCTCTTCTGCATTTTACCGATATATCTTATAAAATTGAAAAGTCCCTTGTATCCCGACTCTTCAAAGCCTTTTGCTCTCATAAATAATAAACGAAGATTGGATACCGCTTCCTCGCCGTAAGCTGATTCGCAAAATGAATACAAACCTGTTTCACGGTAAAGTGTCCATATAAGCTTGTCACAGGACATAATTTTTTTATATTCACGCCATTTATCAAGCTTTTTCAAAAAAGAAAGACATTTATTTCCGAATTCTCCGCTATACGATTTTGAAGCATTTTTTAAAGCTTCGTAAAATTTTTCACCGCCGCAAAGCTTTATCCTGCAAAGTTCATCATCCGAAAATGCAAAAATCGGCGAACGCATAACCGCAATAAGCGGCAAATCGTTATATGGATTGTTTATCAATTTCAACAGTGAGAGTGCCATTGTGATTTCGCTTTTCTCAAAATATCCGCCAACCTCAGCATAGCAGTCTATACCGTGATTTGAAAGTTCTTCTTGATATATCGATGACACATTTTTGTGTGATGACAACAGTATTGCTATATCTTTATTTCGTATCGGACGCAGATATCCTTCCTGTTTTTTGATGATATTTCCGTCCTCATCAACATCTTCGTGTTCAATGCGGTCATATACCGTATAATTGTTGTCGATAAGCTCACGGATTTTTTTTGCGATAAATCTTGCTTCTGTTTGAACGGCTCCCAAATCCTCTTCAATTTCATCATCTTCGCTGTTGCCGATAATAACACAACATTCGCTCTTATAGCCGTCGGGAAATTCCGATTTGATTTTAGAGTAATCATCATTTCCCAAATTCAGCCTCTGATCCTCGTCGTAATCTATTTCACCTGTTTTCTCCGACATAATAGCCTCAAAAAGCGAGTTGACGGACATAAGAACCTCTTCCCGGCTCCTGAAGTTTTTTGCAAGGACAATTTTTCTGTTTTCGCTTAAAGGCTCTTTTTTGTATGTATCATTTTTTTCTTTGAATATGCCGGGGTCGCTGTTTCTGAATCTGTAAATACTCTGCTTCATATCTCCGACCATAAATATATTGTCTCCCCGTGAAATGGTTGCAAATATTTCCTCCTGAAGGCTGTTTGTATCCTGATATTCATCAATGAGGATTTCTGTGTATTTATCTCTTAAAATATTGCGTACATCCTCGTGTTCTCTGATAATTTTAAGACAATAATGCTCAATGTCGGAAAATTCGAGAGCATTTTTCTTTTGCTTTTTTTCTATGTATATATTTTCAAATTTTTTGCATAAATCGATTGCTTCACAAATCATAGGATATAGAAATTCCTCAGAATTTTTGTAAATTTCATCGGTTGTTTGAAAAATGTATTCTTGTGCCGACTGAATACTTGCTTTTGAAGTGTCACGAAGGTTCTTCAAGGGTGATAAAATTTCTTTATCCTTTATCAATTTCTCCTTATCTTTTACCGTCGGTGCTTGATTCAACGGTATAAATGTAAGGCTGTTCAATATTTCGTACATCTCATCCCAGCTTTTGCCAATTGATGAGGAACAAAGATTATACTCTGTTAAAATTGCCGCATAGTATGTGCCGAACGAAAGGTATATTTCATTTTCTTCATAAGGCGGATTTTTTTCGGTTATTTCCTTTATTTCTTTTTCGGAATATATTGTATTTTGATCAAAAGAAATATTTATTATGTCGCAAAGGGCGGAAAGCAGCAGTTTCTTTGCGTATTTTAATTCCGAATAAACCTGATTTTTCACAATTTCAAAATATTTATTGTCCTCATCCTTTATGAGAATTTCATTTTTCTTTTCATCAAGCCATTTATCGGGATCGGGTAAAGACCTTGTAAATTGGAAAAGCCTTTTTATGAGTTCTGAAATTTCCTTTGTATCTCTGCCGTCGGTCAGCATAAATGAAAGGTCAATAAATTTTTCGTCGGAATATTGACTGTCAAAAAGCTCTTCCATAGCCTCATCCTTTAATAGCTCACATTCGGCATTTTCCGCAATTCGAAAATCAGGGTCTATATTTATTAAATGGAAGTAATTTTTAACCGTTTTCAAGCAAAAAGAGTCAATTGTCATGATATCCGCACGATTGACAAGCTTTATTTGATTTTTTAGATGCTCGGCGAAAACTGTATCGTTATTGTCGATCGCTTCGGAAAATTTTTGATTGAGTGCTTCACCGATACGCTGTTTCATTTCCTTTGCGGCGGCATTTGTAAAAGTAACAACAAGAATATTCTCGACATCACAATAATCGGGTGAGCTTGGATTTGCACAAAGCTTATTGATTATTCTTTCTACCAATACCGCTGTCTTTCCTGAACCTGCGGCGGCATTTACCAAAATATTCGAGCATAGAGTTTTTTCTTCGTTACGCCATTTTGCCGATATCGCTTCCGACTGTTCATTAGTCCATTTTCTCATTTTATACCCCGTTTTTTGATTCTTTTTGTTTGATTTTGAATTAAAAATAATACTTATGATAAATATTATCACTAAATGAAAAAAAAATCAATAGTTTAAGCTGTTAAAAATATATTACAATATTACAAATTGATTACAACCACAATATATTGTGGTTTTTATAAAAAATATATTGACAAAGACACAATTTTTTGTTATCATAGTAAAAGACTAAAAAAGACGGGGGATTTTTCAAATGAAGATAATTAAAAGAAACGGTTCGGAGGTTGATTTCGATATAGCGAAAATCAAGACCGCTATTGCAAAAGCAAACGAATCTGTAAACTCGGTTGAATTATCGCAGTCTCAAATTAACGACATTTCCGAATATGTGGAGTTCAAGCTTTCAAAAGCGGGCAGGGCATACTCGGTTGAAGAAATTCAGGATATAGTTGAAAATCAGATTATGGCTCAAGGTGCTTTTGAAGTTGCAAAAAGCTATGTTAAATATCGTTATACGAGATCGCTGATTCGTAATTCAAACACAACAGACAATCAAATTTTGTCGCTTATCGAATGTAACAACGAAGAGGTTAAACAAGAAAACTCAAACAAAAACCCAACAATCAACAGTGTTCAGCGTGACTATATGGCAGGTGAGGTGTCAAAAGACCTTACAAAGAGAATGCTCCTTCCTCTTGATATAGTACAGGCACACGAGGAGGGGTTGATACATTTCCATGACAGTGATTATTTTGCACAGCACATGCATAACTGCGATTTGGTAAATCTTGAAGATATGCTCCAAAACGGAACGGTAATCAGCGGAACTATGATTGAAAAGCCGCACAGTTTCTCCACAGCCTGCAATATTGCAACGCAAATTATCGCACAGGTTGCATCCAGCCAATACGGCGGTCAGAGTATCAGCTTAACTCATCTTGCACCATTTGTTGATATTTCAAGACAAAAAATCAGAAAAACACTTGTTGAGGAATATAAAAACTGCGGGATTGAGCTGTCGGAAGACAAAATAGCTCAAATGACGGAGAGCCGTCTGCGTGAAGAAATAAGAAAAGGTGTTCAGACCATTCAATATCAGGTGGTAACGCTTTTAACAACAAACGGTCAAGCTCCGTTCGTAACTGTATTTATGTATTTGAACGAGGTTTCCGATCCACGCCAAAAGGCTGACCTTGCAATGATTATAGAAGAAACATTAAATCAAAGAATACAGGGTGTTAAAAATGAAAAAGGATTTTGGATTACACCTGCATTCCCGAAGCTCATATATGTGCTTGAAGAGGATAATATTCACGAGGATTCAAAATACTATTACTTGACCGAGCTTGCGGCAAAATGTACCGCAAAGAGAATGGTTCCCGATTACATATCCGAAAAAATGATGCTTGAATTAAAGGTTGATAAAAACGGTGAGGGACATTGTTATACCTGTATGGGTTGCCGTTCTTTTCTTACTCCCTATGTTGACCCCGAAACAAACAAACCGAAATATTATGGTCGTTTCAATCAGGGTGTTGTTACGCTCAACCTGGTTGATATTGCTCTTTCGTCGGGAAAAAATATTGAAAAATTCTGGAAAATATTCGATGAGCGTTTGGAGCTTTGTTATCGTGCACTTATGTGCCGTCACAACAGGTTAAAAGGCACATTGAGCGATGCCGCACCTATTTTGTGGCAGCACGGAGCATTGGCAAGATTGGAAAAAGGCGAAAAGATAGATAAGCTTTTGTTTGGCGGATATTCAACAATTTCTTTGGGTTATGCGGGACTGTATGAATGCGTTAAATATATGACAGGCAAAACGCACACCGATGCAGAGGCAACTCCTTTTGCGATTGAAGTTATGGAATATCTAAACAAAGCCACAAAAGAGTGGAAAGAAAAAGAAAATATCGATTTCAGTATTTACGGTACTCCACTTGAATCAACAACCTACAAATTTGCAAAAGCACTTCAAAAGAGATTCGGTATAATTGAGGGCGTAACCGACAAAAACTATATAACGAACAGCTATCATGTTCATGTTACGGAAGAAATCGATGCATTTTCAAAGCTTTCATTTGAAGCACAGTTCCAGGCATTGTCACCGGGCGGTGCTATAAGCTATGTGGAAGTTCCGAATATGCAAAATAATATACCTGCTGTTTTGGGTGTTATGAAATTTATTTATGACAATATTATGTATGCCGAATTGAACACCAAATCCGATTGCTGTCAAGTGTGCGGATATGAGGGCGAAATTCAGATTGTAACCGATGAGGACGGAAAGCTTATATGGGAATGTCCAAATTGTCAAAACCGTGACCAGAACAAAATGAATGTTGCAAGAAGAACCTGCGGATATATCGGTACACAATACTGGAATCAAGGCAGAACACAAGAAATTAAAGAAAGAGTTTTGCATCTGTAATGAATTATTGTAATATAAAAAAATTCGATATTGCCGACGGAACGGGTGTCAGAGTTTCACTGTTTGTTTCGGGCTGTACTCATCACTGTAAGGGATGTTTTCAGCCTGAAACATGGGATTTTGACTACGGTCAAAATTTCTGTGAGGAAACGGAAAATGAAATTATAAACGCACTCTCACCCGATTATATCGACGGATTAACTGTTTTGGGCGGAGAGCCTATGGAAATACAAAATCAAAAAGCACTCCTCCCTTTTTTAAAAAAAGTAAAATTATTATATCCCGAAAAAAGCATTTGGATTTATTCGGGATATACTTTTGAGGAGCTGACCGGGGATTTACGCTCAAAATGTGAGGAAACATCGGAAATTTTGTCGTTGACAGATGTTTTGGTTGACGGCGAATTTATGCTCGATAAAAAAAATATCAGTTTAAAATTCCGAGGCAGTGAAAATCAAAGAATAATAG
>CAZGZZ010000041.1:0-17295 GCA_964530315.1 uncultured Lachnospiraceae bacterium | reverse complement strand
GGTATTATGTGCAGGCAAAAAATGTTTATGCACAATTCAATTAGGAAGGTCGGTGGCAAAATATGTTTTTCAAGCAGTTGAGAGATGATATCCGTGCCGTTTTGGAGCGTGACCCTGCGGCAAGAAATTCCTTTGAGGTTTTAATGCTCTATCCCGGCATCAATGCCGTCTTCTGGCACAGACTTTCCCATTTTTTATTTAATCACAAAATGAAATTTATTGCACGATGGATTTCACAGACAGTCAGATTTTTCACAGGAATTGAAATTCATCCGGGAGCTTCCATCGGAAAGAGATTTTTCATTGACCACGGTATGGGGGTCGTTATCGGCGAAACAACCATTATCGGCGATGACTGCACCATATATCAGGGAGTCACTCTCGGCGGAACGGGAAAGGATCACGGCAAGCGTCATCCGACTCTCGGCAACAATGTTATGGTCGGAAGCGGTGCAAAAATTCTCGGACCTTTTACTGTCGGTGACAATTCAAAAATTGCCGCAGGTGCGGTTGTTCTTTCGGAAGTTCCTCCGAATTCAACCTGTGTCGGCGTTCCGGCAAGAATTGTTAAGCGTGAGGGCATAAGAGTTAAAGCAGACCTTGACCAGGTCAAAATCCCCGATCCCGTTTCATCGCAAATGTGTACTCTTTCCGTGCATATTGCAAATCTTGAAAAGGAAATCGAAAATTTAAAAAACAAATCCGATAAAAATTAATTTTTGTCACTATGACAGAACGGAGAATTATATGAAAATTTACAACACACTAACCAGAAAAAAGGAAGAATTTGTTCCCATTGATAAGAACGAGGTCAAAATGTATTCCTGCGGTCCTACCGTTTATGATTATTTTCATATCGGCAACGCCCGCCCTTTCATCATTTTTGACACGATGCGTCGTTATCTTGAATACAGAGGCTACAAAGTTAAGTTTGTGCAGAATTTCACCGATATCGACGATAAAATGATTAACCGTGCAAACCGTGAGGGCATAACGGTTAAAGAACTCGGAGACAGATTTATCAGCGAGTATTTTAAGGATGCAAAAGCTCTTGATATTCACCCTGCAACCGTTCATCCAAAAGCTACGGAAAATATCGATGCGATAATCGACATTATCAAAAAGCTTGAAGATAACGGATATGCGTATAATGTTGACGGTAATGTTTATTTCTCGACAAAAAAATTCAGAGAATACGGCAAGCTTTCAAAACAACCGCTTGAGGATTTGGAAGCAGGGGCAAGAATAGATGTCAACGAAGCAAAGCGTGATGCTATGGACTTTGCATTGTGGAAAGCTCAAAAAGAGGGCGAACCAGCTTGGGAAAGTCCCTGGGGTATGGGAAGACCCGGCTGGCACATCGAATGTTCGGCTATGGCTAACAAATATCTCGGCGAAACAATAGATATTCATTCGGGCGGTCAGGATTTGATTTTCCCCCATCACGAAAACGAAATCGCACAAAGCGAATGTGCAAACAAAAAGCCTTTTGCAAACTATTGGATGCATAACGGCTACATCAACATAAACAATCAAAAAATGAGCAAATCTCTCGGGAACTTTTTCACAGTCCGTGATATTCTGAAAAAATATGATGCGGAAATCGTCCGTTTCTTTATGCTTTCCGCTCACTACAGAAATCCGGTTAATTTCTCCGATGTGCTGATGGAACAATCAAAATCAGCCGTTGAAAGAGTCTATACCTGTATAGATAATCTTCACTTCCTGCTCGATAACAGCGAAAAAAGAGAGCTTAACGAAAAAGAGAAAAAATATTCCGAAGAGCTTGACAGATGCAAAGAAAAATTCATCACCGCAATGGATGATGATTTGAATACCGCCGATGCGATTTCAACAATCTTTGATATTGTCTATGCAAGCAATACATATCTTTCAAACGAAGAAAAGAACGCCGAGGAAGTTATAAACAAGGCACTTTCCATTATTGCGGAGCTTGGCGGCGTACTCGGACTCTTTACAAAGAATAAAACCGCTTCGCTCGATGACGAAATCGAAGCTATGATTGAAGAAAGAAACATAGCAAGAGCAGAAAAAAATTGGGCAAAGGCTGATGAAATCAGAGATAAGCTCAAAGAAATGCACATCATTTTAAAGGATACCCCGATGGGTGTGAAATGGAGCTATGAAGAATAATGAGTGAAATTAATCCATCGATCCTGTCACCGCTTGTTTTGGCTTATATAGGTGACGGAGTATATGAATTGTATGTGAGAAACAAGCTTATTGAGCAATTCCCCACAACACCGCCGTCAAAGCTTCATAAGCTTTCATCGGCTCATGTTAAAGCTCATGCTCAAAGTATCTCGATGAGAACACTTGAACCTATGCTCACCGAAAAAGAGCTCTCAATTTATAAACGGGGACGAAACGCAAAATCACCAACCGTGCCGAAAAATGCCGATGTTGCCGACTACAGGCGTGCAACAGGTTTTGAAGCATTGATGGGATATCTTTACTTAAACAAAGAAGAAACACGACTTTTGGAGCTTATGGAAACAGCCTTTTCCAACTGTTCCGATTAATGTCGTTTTTAAAAGAAAGGATTGTATCAAATGGACAAAAAAAGAAAATGCGAGCTTTCAATTATTGCTAACAAGGTTCGTAAAAACGCACTGACGGCTGTTTATTCCGCACAGTCGGGACACCCGGGAGGTTCTTTATCTATTGCGGAGGCATTGACATACCTTTATTTTGAGGTTATGAATGTCGATCCAAAAAATCCAAAGAACCCTGACAGAGACAGATTTGTTTTGTCAAAAGGTCACACCGCTCCGGCTCTTTATTCTGTTTTGGCTCAAAAGGGTTACTTCCCCGAAGCCGATATCCCGACATTCAGAAAAATATCAAGCTATCTTCAGGGTCATCCCGATATGAAGGGTGTTCCGGGAGTCGATATGTCAACAGGCTCTCTCGGACAAGGTGTTTCTGCTGCAGGCGGAATGGCACTCGGCGCAAAGCTTGACAAAAAGGATTACAGAGTTTATGCAATTCTCGGCGACGGCGAAATTCAAGAGGGACAAGTTTGGGAACAAGCTATGTTTGCCGCTCATTACAAGCTTGATAACCTCACAATTTTCGTTGACTTTAACGGTCTGCAAATCGACGGTGCCGTTACAGACATTATGAACCCTACCCCTATCGACAAAAAATTTGAAGCTTTCGGCTGGAATGTTATCTGCTGTGATGCTCATAATTTTGATGAGCTTGAAGCCGCAGTAAACAATGCAAAAAGCACTAAAGGCAAGCCTACTGCCGTTATTATGAAATCAACAAAGGGAAAGAATGTATCCTTTATGGAAAACAATGTTTCGTGGCACGGTTCTGCTCCAAACGAAGAACAGTATAACCAAGCCATATCGGAGCTTGACGCAATAATTAAAAAATTGGAGGAAGAATACAATGGCTAAAAAAGCAACCAGAGAATCATACGGTGCGGCACTTGTTGAATTCGGTGCTGACGAAAATATAGTTGTTCTTGATGCCGACCTTTCGGCGGCAACAAAAACAGGAGCTTTCAAAAAAGCATATCCCGAAAGATTTATCAACGCAGGAATTGCGGAGGGAAATATGATGACCGTTGCCGCCGGTCTTGCAACAACGGGAAAAACAGTCTTTGCTTCCTCATTTGCTATGTTTGCGGCAGGAAGAGCTTTTGAACAAATCAGAAATTCTATTGCATATCCAAACTTAAATGTTAAAATCGGTGCTACACACGCAGGTGTTTCTGTCGGTGAGGACGGTGCAACTCATCAATGCCTTGAGGACATTGCTCTTATGCGTTCAATTCCCAATATGGTAGTTGTAAATCCGTGCGACGATACCGAAGCAAGACTTGCGGTCAAAGCTGCAATTGAACACAAAGGTCCGATGTATTTGAGATTCGGAAGATCTCCGGTTGAAGACATTAACGGTGAAGATTATAAATTTGAATTGGGCAAGGGCGTTCAATTGTCCGACGGTAACGATGTAACTCTCATTGCAACAGGTCTTATGGTCGGCGAGGCTCTTAAGGCTAAGGATATTCTTGCGGCTGACGGAATAAGTGCAAGAGTTATAAACATACATACAATCAAGCCCATAGACGAAGAAATCATCACAAAAGCCGCAAAAGAAACAGGTGCTATCGTAACCTGCGAAGAACACTGCAAAATGGGCGGTCTCGGAAGTGCCGTATGTGAGGTTGTATGCAAAAACGCTCCCGTTCCCGTAAGCATAATCGGAACGGACAGATTCGGAAAATCAGGCAAGCCTGCCGAGCTTTTTAAGGAATACGGCTTGACAAGTGAAGATATTTCCGAAAGTGCAAGAAAGGTTATAAACCTAAAAAAATAAACCAAACAAATGGGTCGATTATATGAAAAAAATTATTATTTTCTTATGTTCTGTACTGCTTATATCCGGATGCACCTCCGACAAAATCACGGAAGTGACCTCCGATATGCTTCTTCCATTGGAACAGGTCGCACCATACCTTGATTATACTCCGAACGAAACACATAACACGACAAGACGCTGTTCGATTTCGGAATACCGCTCTGCCTCACCGGGTGGCGGTGACCCCATAATCATAAAGCTCTATCAGCCAAACGGTCTTGTTTCCGAGGACTCAGTGGTAAATTCCTTCAATGAAGAAAAGGAGCTCCGAACGGATTCCTTTAATATCGATGGTATGGATGCACAGTGCTATGTTGCCTACCCGTCAATTCATTGCTATTCTGACGGATTTTATATTGAAATCACAGCAGGCTCGGGTTCAGATAATGACCAAAAAATTCTTTTGATGAATTTGGCAAAAATTTCTTTGGAAAATCTTTCCAAATATAAAAGTATGTTATCCGAATAAAAAAACGGCAGGAAAATTCCTGCTGTTTTCTATTCTCTCAATTCTTTTTCGATAAGCTCCCATGCTTCTTCATTGTTTTTGCAAAGAGTTCTTACATTGTCTCTCTTTTCGTCAAACAAGCAAACCTCTCGCATATCGCAGTAATCACAGGCGGACGCATTTTTTTCGGTTGTCGGCAATATTTCTATATTTCCGCTCCTTATTTCCCTATCTGTTTTTATAATTTTTCTATTCACATATTCGCACATTTTTTCAAAGCTTTCTCTGCCCATAAGCTCCGATGTACTCTTCGGCTGTCCGTCATTTTTCAATTCAAACTTCATATATGAACTCTTTTGCCTATCGGCAATATCTTTATCCATCAAAACCGCATCGGAAATGTCATATATTTCTTTATTATTTTTATCCTGTGTGCTGTCCAGCACAACAACACCGTTTAATTTCATTTCCTTTTGCCTTTTTTCCTCAATCTGTACAGAACTCATTCCGTTTGCTTCAACAATATTACTTTTCAATTTATTATACATTATTGCCGTGATTCTTGATTTTGTCCCGGTGTCGGAATACTTAATATTACCCGTTTTAAAAAGCTCCGTTACGGCGGTTGCGTAAAGCACAAGCTGGATATCCTGCATATTGCAAACCGAAACAATTGAAAAATCTTTTTTTCCCGATTTATAATCGATTACACGAAGTCCCGCTCCGTTTTCGTCCATTGCCATATCTATCCTGTCGATAGTTCCTTTAATTCCAACTTCGGAGTCTTCGAAATTTAATTTTATCAAAAAGTGTTTTTCAAATTCCACTGCGGCATATTCACCTTTGGTTAAGCTTTTTCTTACGATTTCCACCGATTCTTCAATAATCCTTTTGATACGCAGTAAAAGATATTTTATTTTATCCTCTTCCTTGCCCACCAAAGAAATTATTGTTTTTGTCACATCATCAACAATATTGTCTATAATTTCACCACTATTCTCATCGGTCAACGACTGCCAATTCTGCCTTAACTCTTCAAAGCTTTTTGCATTGTTTTCAACAGTATGACAATATTCGCAGACAATATAGTGCATAAGCGTTCCCAAATCAAATTTTTGAATTTGCCAAATTTCCTCCGGTTTTGCACCGAGTCCGTACTGCAAAAAATATTTAAACGGGCAATCGGCATAAACCTTTAATCTGCTTGCACTGTAGTCAAGTATTTCACTGTACAATAATTCTGCATTTTTCGGCGTGATTTTTGCCCTTTGGATTTTGTATTCATCCGCTGTTTTTATAACCCTCAATTTTTCTTTGTCATTTTTCAAAAACCACTCATAAATTGCCTGTGCTTTTTTATCGTTTTTATTATTTCTGTTCTTCAAAAGATAATCGAATGCTGAATTAACCGTAAAAAACATATCAAGCTCATCTTCGGAATTTTGAGTAAAGCTTTCTTTTTTCAAATTTTTGAATATTCTTTTCAAATCAGAGATTATCTGTGCAGGCATTTGTGCCTCACCGTTAAAATTATTCATCGGGTAACTGATAGTCAAAATATCTCTTGCCGAAAACAGAACATTATAAAATTTATATTCCTCGTTTGCTCTCAAATATGCCGTATCTCCGCCTATCGGACATTGATATACAGCCAAAAGATTATCAAGCTCGCTTCTGTCCGAATCTGATAATATTCCCTCGTCATTTTTTTCAAATGGTACTGCTCCCTTTATCGCCCCGACAACAAATATCACCTTCGGAACTTCATTGCCGACTGTATTGGCAGAGGATATTGAAACCGAATCTTGCGTCGGCGGAATAATTGAAATTTCATTTGCAGATAGTGCCGCATAAATATATTTTTTGAATTCTTCTCTTGAGCATTTAATATCTTTCAATGCCGTCACAACCTGGTCAAGCACCGAAACAAACAAATTCCATATCTGCGAAAGCTTCAATGCTTCGTTTTGCATACCGTTTTCGTTTAATTTTATAACCTCATCGCAAAGTCCCGAATAAAGGTTTATTTCTTCAAGAAATTCAAACAACGCCTTTGCAATGTTTTCAACTGTATTTCTGCCCCTTGTTTTTTCAATAAAATGTCCGATTGGTTTTGTTATTTCTCTTCTTATTTCTTCTATTTTTTCAAGCTTTTCTTTTTCCACCTCTCGTGTGTGATCCGAAAGAGCATCGGAAATGTTTGAAACACCGACACCCCAAGCATCCTCCGAAAGCCATTTTTTCTTTCCCTTTATGCCGTATTTCAAAACATAGCTGTCAAGTAAATCTATATCGTCCTTGCAAAATCCCGACACCTCATTTTTACTGTCCCTCTTGTAAATATATCCCGATTTTAAATAACGAAAAACCGAATCATAGCTCCAATTTTCCGACAATATGTCAAACAGAGAAATTACCGTCTGCATAATCGGATGTTCAGCAACCGACAGTTTTGCATCGGTAAAATATTTTATTCCGTACTGCGAAAATACAGCTTCGATTATATTCAAATAATCCTCAATATTTCCGCAACACAAAGAAATATCACGGTATCTGTAATTTTTTTCATCAACAAGCCATTTTATTTTTTTTGCCGCATTTTCGATTTCGGTATATGGATCTCTTGCGGCATATACAGATATATCCTTTGTATCATTCTCATACGGTTTGAATTTTGTGCTGTTGAATTTATTGTAATTTTCAAAGAAGAACTTTAACTCCTCTGAATTAAAATAATCTTCCCTTTCTTCAGCCGTCACTTCAAGCATCGGTACTTTAAGCTCTTTTGCAATACCCTCGAGCCTTGCAAGCGTATTTCGTGATATTTTATACAACTCTCTGTCACTGTCGTCATACGGTAGGGTTACAACAAGACTCTTTGCCGTTTTTAATATGCTTTTTAATACCCTGTAATGCTGAGGATAAAATTCATAATAATGATCCACAAAAACATATGTATTATTGAATATACCCTCATCCTCTATCATATTCGCAAGCCGTGTCATATCTTCTTCCGAATCGTAAAAAGTACCGTTATTCAGCTCACTGTATCTTGAATAAAACTCGGCAAGAGATAAAAGCTTATTGCGAAGCATTTCATTTTCGGTATTTTCAGCACACTCAAAAAGCATATCAGCCGTTATCAATGAGCTTTTAAGCTCTGTTATGATATCGGAAAGCGTGTTGACAAATCCCGGTTTTTCACTGCTCCCCGAATAAATATTTTCCTCTTTGTTCACATCATTTACGGCTTTTTGTATAAGCACAGCTTTTCCGGAAGCGGTGAGCCTGTTTTTTTTCGCACGATTCAAATATCTTTCACACAGCCGAGACAGCGTCACAACTTCGATATTGTTAAGACCCGTCCCTCCGAAATTCTTTGAAAAAAGCTTTTCGGCAAAATAAGAAAACTGCTCCGGAACAACAAATATTACAGAGCTTTCACTCTCATTTTCTCTTATCTCCTTTATACGATTTATACATTTTTCGGTTTTTAATGCATTTACCGTTCCTTTTATAATTTCAAGTCTCACAAAATCACTTCCTTATATAATAACATAAATCAACACCGCACAGGACAAAACAGCAAAAACAGGCAACAAAATTTTAAATTTTAAATGCTTTGTTTTATGCCTGAAAAATATCATTCCGAAATATGCTCCTATTCCTCCGAACAAAAAAGCACACATCAATAATGTTTTTTCACTTACCCTTTGCACCTGTTTTCTTGCCGCTCTTTTATCATAGCCGTACAGCAAGAAAACAAAAACATTCCATACAATCAATATGTATTCCATAATAACCTCAATATAACTCAAATGGACTGCAAAAATTTTTTTCACAGTCCATTTCCCATCAGCAAATCTATTATCTGTCGTTATAGAACGCAACATATGACTTGTAAGCCATATAAACATCACTCTTTGCCGTTATTTCAAACGGTGAATGCATACTAAGAACCGGTACACCGCAGTCAATAACATTCATATTCATATTTCCGACATACATTGCAATTGTGCCTCCGCCCCCCTGGTCAACCTTTCCGAGTTCGCCTGACTGCCATATTACATTGTTGTTATTCAATATGTTTATAATCTCGCTCACAAATTCACACGAAGCATCGCTTGCTCCCGATTTTCCTCTTGAGCCTGTATATTTCATCAATATCATACCGTGACCGGCATATGCGGAATTATTTTTTTCAAATACACCCTCATAATTCGGGTCAACTCCCGCACCGACATCCGATGACAAAAATGCCGAATTACTGATTGCTCTGTTCATCAAGATTATATCAGCTCCGGGTTTTATCTTTGCTGTCAACTCATAAAGTGACATTTCAAAAAATCTCGAAAGCATACCCGTATTTCCCACAGAGCCTATTTCTTCCTTGTCAACAAGCAGGCAAACAGCTGTCTTTTTCGGTGATTCAATATTAAAAATACTCTTTAATGCCGTAAATGCACAAACTCTGTCATCTTGACCGTAAGCACCTATAAAGCTTTCATCAAACCCGACATTTCTTGCCTTAAATGCAGGAACAATTTCCAATTCTGCCGTAAAGAAATCCTCTTCGTGAATACCGTAGAGAGAATTTAATATCGATAAAATCTTATATTTAACCTTATCAGATACATCATCGCACTTAACGCCCATACCGCCTATTAAAACATTCAGAGCTTCACCCTCTATTCCCTCCGAAAGTTTCTTTGACATTTGGTCCTTTGCAAGGTGAGGAAGCAAATCCGTAATCGTAAACACAGGGTCTGTATCCTTTTCTCCTATTGTCACTTCAATTTGCTCTCCGTCACGGGTATTTATAACACCGTGCAATGCAAGTGGAATTGCAGTCCACTGATATTTTTTTATTCCGCCGTAATAATGAGTTTTGAAAAGTGCCATTTCATTGCTTTCGTAAAGCGGATTTTGCTTTAGGTCAAGTCTCGGCGAATCAATATGTGCACCGACAATATTATATCCCTTTTCTATATCCTCCGTCCCGATTACGGCAAGTAAAATATTTTTATCCCTGTTTATTTTATAAACTTTGTCGCCCGCCTTTAAGCTTTCCTTTTCATCAACATTGACAAATCCGTTCTCAATTGCCATTTTTTCAGAAATTTTAACACATTCTCTCTCGGTTTTTCCGTCATCAAGATATTTTCTGTACTCATCACAAAGTGCCATCATATCCTTGATTTCGTCTCCGTCCATTTCGTAGTAGGCATTCTTTTGCTTATAGCTCAACCTCTCATATAATTCTTTATCTGTCATTTTTATATTCTCTCCTTCGATTTATACACCTTTTTATAATATAATTATACCACAATAAAAAAATTTGTCCACAAAATTACACAAATTTATACAAAAATCTCCGATAAATATTGATATATTTAATTCTGTATGCTATAATGGATATGTTATGGAAGTATCGAAATGTAATAATAACCTTATACTGACAAATGTCGATGACTTTAATATTGAAAACATCTTTGACTGCGGACAATGCTTTCGCTGGAACAAATCCGATGACGGAAGCTATGTCGGAGTTGCTTTTTCGCACGCTTTGAAGATTTCACAGTGCGAAAATACAGTTACTCTTCACGACACCTGCGAAAAAGATTTTTACGATATTTGGTTTAA
Organism: uncultured Lachnospiraceae bacterium; assembly: GCA_964530315.1. GTDB lineage: Bacteria > Bacillota > Clostridia > UBA1381 > UBA1381 > RGIG1988. The sequence continues at coordinate 6,809 of CAZGZZ010000041.1, read as the reverse complement.
TTATTTCGATTTTCAGACAAACTATTCACAGATAAAATCGGAGCTTTCAAAGGATAAAACCCTTAAAAAAGCAACCGAATTCGGAAGCGGCATAAGAATTCTTAACCAAGATTTATGGGAATGTGTCGTATCATTCATCATTTCGGCAAGTAATAACATTCCGAGAATAAAAAAAATAATAAATACTCTTTGTGAGCTTTACGGTGACAAAATTGTTTATATGGGCAATACATATTACAGTTTTCCCACTCCCGAAAAGATTTATTCCATCGGACTTGAAGGACTTGCTCCCATAAAGGCAGGATTTCGTGATAAATATATAATCTCTGCGGCAGAATTTTTTTGCAGTGACTTCTCTGATGCGTATTTTGACGGACTCGATTATATCAATGCAAAAAAGGAGCTTATGAAAATCAACGGAATAGGCAACAAAGTTGCTGATTGCATATTGCTCTTCTCTCTTGCAAAGCGTTCAAGTTTCCCCGTTGATGTTTGGGTAAAGCGTGTAATGGAGCATTTTTATTTCGACACTCCGCAAACCGCACAGTCAATACAAGTCTTTTCCAAAGAAAAATTTAAGGAGCTTGGCGGTTACGCACAGCAATATCTGTTCTATTATGCAAGAGAACAAAAAATCGGCTTGTAAAAGCCAAAATATCGGAGTAATTTATGATTACAAATTTATCAACCTCAATTCTTTATATTTGTCCGGAATGTTCAACTGTTTCGATGCGTGCCGTATCGATATTTGAAATCAAGAAAAAGGGCGGTTTGTCTCTTTTTTGCAGCAGAAAGGACTGTCATTGCAGTGATGTTGTCATCACCGATGCAAACGATAAATATAAAATTACGGCAGAATGTCCGATTTGCGGTGAAAACCATACATTTACTCTTTCAAAAAAAACGCTTTGGAATAAGGATTTTCTTATCCTAAACTGCCCGCAATCCGGTTTCGGTATTCTCTTTATCGGAAAGGACAGACAACGCTTGATGAATGAATATTCCGCTCAATCGGAAGTTATCGCAGGAATTATCGCTTCAAATGATGACGCTTATGACGAGCTTGACACACTTTTCGATATAATCGAACTGATAAATTCCTTTGCTAACGACAAATTAATTCATTGTGAGTGCGGAAGCCAAAGTATCGCAGTCAATATAAACGCAGATTCCGTTTCGCTTGTATGCAAAAAATGCAAAAATTCCATAACATTCGGTGCAAATCGTGAAGCTTTGAATTTTCTTTCAAAGTCTGATGAAATAATTATCAAATAAACCGTAAGATAATTGCTATGCAATTTCTGATAGATAAAAATTTAAGGAGGAAATAACATGTTAGTATCAGCTACTGAAATGTTAAAAAAGGCTGTTGAAGGCAAATATGCCGTAGGACAGTTCAACATCAACAATCTTGAATGGACAAAAGCCATTCTCCAAACTGCGCAGGAAAACAATTCACCTGTAATCTTGGGCGTATCGGAGGGTGCCGGAAAATATATGACCGGTATGAAAACCGTTGCGGCTATGGTTAAGGCTATGATTGAAGACCTCAACATCACTGTTCCGGTTGCTCTCCATTTGGATCACGGCTCATATGATGCTTGTTTGAACTGCATTGAAGCAGGGTTCTCTTCTGTTATGTTTGACGGTTCTCACTTCCCTATCGAAGAAAATATCGCAAAAACAAAGGAACTTGTTAACATCTGCCATTCAAAGGGTATCTCAATTGAAGCCGAAGTAGGTTCTATCGGCGGTGAAGAAGACGGTGTTGTTGGTGCCGGAGAAATTGCAGATCCGAACGAATGTAAGACAATCGCTGACCTCGGCGTTGATTTCCTTGCCGCAGGTATCGGTAACATTCACGGAAAATATCCTGCTAATTGGAAAGGTCTTGACTTTGATGCTTTGGGCGAAACAAAGAAGCTTATCGGTGATCTTCCGTTGGTTCTCCACGGCGGTACAGGCATCCCGGCAGATATGATTAAGACTGCTATTTCTTTGGGTGTTGCAAAAATCAACGTTAACACAGAATGTCAGCTTTACTTCCAGGCTGCAACAAGAAAGTACATCGAAACAGGCAAAGACCTTGAGGGTAAAGGCTTTGACCCGAGAAAGCTTTTGGCTCCCGGATTTGAAGCAATCAAAGAAATTGTTAAAGAAAAAATGGAACTTTTCGGTTCTGTCAACAAGGCGTAACCAAATGCAAAAAGAGTGCGAAAACAAACTTTTCGCACTCTTTTTATTATTGTTTTTTAACCGTAAATTCATTTTCCGAAGCATCGACAAAAATCTTATCTCCGTCGCCTATTTGCGACTCAATAATCTTTTCAGCAAGCATATCCTCTATCTTATTTTGAATAGCTCTTCTCAAAGGCCGAGCACCGTAAATCGGGTCAAATCCCTCTTTGGCAATAAGCGAAATTGCTTCATCAGAAAATTCGCAATCAATTGAATTTACCGAAAGTCTTTGTTTTAGGCTGTCAAGCATCAATGCGGCAATTTTCTTTATTTCATCCTCCGAAAGTCTCTTGAACACAATAATATCATCAATTCTGTTCAAAAATTCGGGTTTGAATGCATTTTTAACCTCCTGCATAACCTTATCCTTGATTGAATTGTCATCGGTCTTGTTTTCCTCCTTTGAAGAAAATCCCAATTTCGAGCCTGTGTTCAAAATATTTTTTGCTCCGAGGTTTGATGTCATTATGATAACGGTATTTCTGAAATCCACTCTTTTTCCCTGAGCATCGGTCAAAACACCGTCTTCAAGAATTTGGAGCATAATGTTAAACACATCGGGGTGTGCTTTTTCAATCTCATCAAACAAGATAACAGAATACGGATTTCTTCTTATCTTTTCGGTTAGCTGACCTCCCTCTTCAAATCCGACATATCCGGGAGGTGAACCGATGAACTTTGAAACCGAATGTTTTTCCATATATTCAGACATATCAACTCTGATTATAGCATTTTCCGAACCGAACATTGCTTCGGCAAGTGCTTTTGAGAGCTCTGTTTTTCCCACACCCGTAGGTCCGAGGAACAAAAATGAACCTGTAGGTCTTTTCGGGTCCTTCAAACCGGCTCTTCCTCGTCTTATAGCTTTTGAAACAGCCGAAACCGCCTCATCCTGTCCTATTACACGCTTGTGGAGAATATTTTCAAGATTTTTAAGCCTTTCGCTTTCCTCCTGTGCCACCTTATTAACGGGAATATTTGTCCAATCGGATATAATATTTGCTATATCCTCTTCATCAACCGAAAGATTGTGCGAGGTTTGATTTTCTTCTTTCCATTCGCCGTTGACCTTTTTCAATTCTTCTCTTATTCCGCTTTCCTTATCACGAAGCTCTGCGGCTTTTTCAAAATCCTGTGCAGTAATTGCTTCCTGTTTTTCGGCGGATATTCCATCCAGCTCCTGTTCAAGCTTCTTGATAATAGGAGGTGCTGTCAGTGTAGAAAGTTTTTTCTTTGATGCCGCCTCATCTATCAAATCGATTGCTTTGTCCGGCAAAAATCTATCGGTTATATATCTTTCCGAAAGCTTTGCTGCCGCCTCAATTGCTCCGTCGGTTATTTTGACACCGTGATGAGCTTCATATTTATCACGAATACCCTTTAGAATTTGAACTGTTTCCTCAACATTCGGCTCTCCGACCGTAACAGGCTGAAATCTTCTTTCAAGTGCCGCATCCTTTTCGATATACTTTCTATATTCGTTAAGAGTCGTTGCACCTATTAACTGAAGCTCGCCTCTTGCAAGGGATGGTTTTAGGATATTTGATGCATCTATCGCACCCTCTGCCGAACCCGCACCGACAATTGTATGAATTTCATCTATAAACAAGATAACATCCTTTGCCGCAATAACCTCTTCAACTGCCTTTTTGAGTCTTTCCTCAAACTCACCTCTGTATTTTGCCCCGGCAACCATAGAAGACAAATCCACCGTAACAAGACGCTTGTTTTTAAGCGACTCCGGAACATCCTGACTTGCAATTTTCTGTGCCAAGCCCTCAACAACCGCCGTTTTGCCGACACCCGGCTCACCGATAAGGCACGGATTGTTTTTTGTTCTTCTTGACAAAATTTGAATTACTCTTTCAATTTCCTTGTCACGCCCTATCACCGGGTCAAATTTATTCTCATTTGCCATTTGAGTCAAATCCCTGCCGAATTTATCAAGTGTCGGAGTTTTTGCCGATTTATTTTTACTCTGACCGGGCTGTGAAAATGCTTCATTGTCTATGGAATTAACAGTCTTTGAATAAAATTCACCGAGATTTACGCCACAGCTTCCTATAATCTGTGCCGCAACACCATCACCGTCACGAATAATCGCCATCAAAATATGTTCTGTTCCGATATAACTGTGTCCGAGCCTCTGTGCTTCCATAGCACTGTATTCAAGAATTCTCTTTCCTCTCGGTGTGAGCGACAGTTCAGTGTTAATGTTTATCGCTTCTTTTATGCCTATCAATTCATCAATCTTGTTTTTTACAAGCGTTTCGTCTATCCCGGCATCAGAAAGTGCCTTTGCCGCAACACCCGTTCCCTCTTTTATGAGTCCGAGCAAAAGATGTTCACTTCCGACATAATAATGTCCCATCTCGCAAGCCGCATCATGTGCGTTTGATATTGCTGTTCTTGCCTTTTCAGTAAAATTTGAAAACATCATAATTATCAACTCCTCAAATCTTTTCACGCATTAATTCCGCTCTTTTTTTATCCCTTTCTTCGGGAGAAAGTCTTTCCTTTTCTTTATGTTCAATATATGCCGGTTCAGCCATAATCATAAGCTCAATCAAATTATTGTCATTTTTTATTATTCCCATATTTTTTGCCATTAAAACATCGGATATAAGAGCTTTTGCTTCATTGGACGACATTGCCCTTGCAAATTTCAGCGTACCGTATGACCTCCAAAGCTTATCCTCAAGATAATCTCTGTTCTGTTCAAGCAGTTTTTTTCTTGCCTGCTCTTCATGTTCCTCGATCTGACTTACAATATTTTTTACCTTTTCGATTATTTCCTTTTCCGAAAGACCCAATGTCACCTGATTTGAAATCTGGTAGAGAGAACCGTAACCCTTTGAACCCTCTCCGTACATTCCCCGAACAGCAATTCCAAGTCCTCCTGCGGAGGATGCTATTCTTTGAATACTGTTTGTCATTGTCAGCGCCGGAAGATGCATCATAACCGATGCACGAAGTCCCGTTCCCGTATTAGTCGGGCAGGCTGTCAAATATCCAAATTCCTCATCAAAGGCATATTGAACATTTTCATCTATAACATCATCGACCTTGCTTGCAAGTTCGTATGCTTCATCAAGCTTCAAGCCGCCCATAATCACCTGCATTCTTATATGGTCCTCTTCAAGAAGCATTATGCTCATATTTTCGTCTTTGTTAATCATAACGGAGGAATCCTTTTTATCCAGCAAATCTCTGCTTATCAAATGCTTTTCCGCAAGCATTTGCTTTGCAACCTCATCGACATCCTCCATATGTGTCACAAAAAATTCCTTTGAAAGCACAGAATTTGACTTCATAATCGCATCTTCGATTTCTTGTCTTGCTTTTTTTGCCGTTTCGGAATTCATAGCATTCGGGAACGGATATTTTGAAAGATTTCTCGCAAGACGAATTCTTGTGCTCACAACAATATCATTGTCATTTTGTTCCTTATACCAAATCATATCTATTCCTCCTATTCTATATTTCCCATAGATTTAAGCTCTTTGTGTATTTTTGCGGCAGTTTCGTAATCCTCTTCCTTGACTGCCTTTGAAAGAGCGGCTTTTAATTCCTCATAATGTCTTTTCAGTTTCAATTCCTTTGCACTTCCTGCAGGAATTTTTCCGTAATGCTTTGAATTTTGATGAATTTGTCTTAATGTCTGTCTAACAGGCTCTCTAAAAGTTTTGTAACATTCACCGCATCCGAATTTTCCTGTCTTTTGAAAGCTTTGATATGTTCGTCCGCAATTGGGACAGCTTTTCACCTCTCGGTATGTCGGAAATACATCAAAGCTGTTGAAAAAATCTTCAAATTCCGAAAAAATATCATACATAACAATCATTCCTTTCTCATATTAACGATAAGAGCATATTTTTAAAAATCGATGCCCTTATATTATCCTTTTGTTTTCCTGCCGCCGACAATGCATTGTCCGACAGTGCCGATATCATCATTTTGTACTCTCTTTCATTTATCAAATCGGTAGTCTTAAAATATTGAAGAATTGACCTTGCGGTGTTATAATCTATCGCAGTGCCTATTCTCACCGCCGCCTCATACATCGGATTTTCTTCTGTTTGAATACGCTTTATCCTAAGGCATCCTCCGCCTCCTCTTCTCGATTCAACCAGATATCCCCTGTCCTGATTAAAACGGGTTGCTATAACATAATTAATCTGCGACGGAACACAGTTAAAAACCGATGCAAGCTCATTTCTTCCTATTTCAAGCCAATCATCATCTTCTTTCAACAGTTCCAATATAAAGCTCTCGATTTTATCGCTCATTCCCATAACGCATCACTTCCTTTTTGACTTTGACTTTCTTTGACCTTTTGTAATTTCATTATACCACTTCTTTTCATTTTGTCAATTAACAAATTTGATTTATTTTATTAATATTTTATGAACACTTTTTCTGATTATCAATTTTTGACATATAAAACATTTTTTTTGCCTTTCTTGTCACACTTATCACAAAAATACAAAATAAATGTATTATTTGCTTGAAAAATGTTTTATTTTGTGATATAAATATATATGAAAATAATTACTTGAAAGGAAATGAGA
>CAZGZZ010000040.1:0-17683 GCA_964530315.1 uncultured Lachnospiraceae bacterium | reverse complement strand
ACCTTTTGCTTTCTGCTGAACATAGGTTTTACGGAATTTTTCTCATCCGCATCCTCATATTCTGCTTCTTCGTATTCATCCTCATATTCATCAAATTCATCGCCAAAACCCATAAAGTTTTTTAATTTGTCAACCAATGCAGTTGCGCCCATCGGTAATCTCCTCCTAACAATAATTTCGTTCTCCGAATATAGCTCTTCCTATACGCACCATATTCGAACCCTCTTCTATGGCTATCTCATAGTCTCCGCTCATACCCATAGACATATATTTCATACAAACATTATCATATTTTTTGTTACGGATGTCAATAAAAATGTGTTTTATGTTATCAAAATGTAATCTCAAAGAAATATCGGTGTCAATTTTCGGCAAAATTGTCATCAAACCGCAAACTTTGACATTTTCTAACTCTCCCGCATGAACAAGCATTTCTTCCAATTGCTCCGGTCGGATGCCAAATTTTGTTTCCTCTCCCGAAATATTGATTTGAATTAAAATATTCATAACGATATTATGTTTTTTTGCCTGTCTTTCAATTTCATCCATAAGATGAATCGAATCAACCGAATGAATCATATGAACCTTATCGATTATATATTTCACCTTATTTGTCTGAAGATGACCTATCAAGTGCCATCTTACAGGCTTAACGCCGTCATATTTTTCAACAATTTCCTGAACCTTGTTTTCTCCGATATCGGTTACGCCGTTATCTATCGCCTCATTAATCATATCAACGGAATATGTTTTTGTAACGGCTATAAGCGTTATATCCTTTCCCTCCCGTCCGCTCTTTTTTGCGGCACCATCAATTTTTTCTCGGATTTTATTAAGATTTTCACTGATAACTGACATTTTTATCCTCTTTTCGTTTGTTAGTCACTGCCCTTTTTTTCACCCAGGACAATTTTATCACCGATTGAAAGCTTTCTCTTTGCACCCTCTGTCGGATATACTATCGCAATTCCGCTGTTTTCATCAGAATAAACAACATCCGCCTCACAGAAAATTTCCGATGTTCCTCCCGACACCATAACTCCCGTCTTTTCATCGACAACTCTCAATGAATGAATTGGAACTTCATAGCCTGTATATCTGTTTATCACAATTTCCATCGTGCCGTATCTCATTCCATATACACCCTCAAGATATCTGTCGCTCTTAAAAACAACAACAACCTCTTCACTGTCCTCCGCTTCCTCCGACATATAGCAAAGCGTTGCCGATACCTCCGCACCGGGCAAATCATCAAATCGAAGAATTACATTCTTTTTTTTCTTTATCTGTTCGGCATCCTTTTTTTTCACCTTTGTCATTGCATACCAAATATGATTGTCAACAACCTTGCAGATGCTCTCCCCGGATGTGACATCATTGTTTGTTCTTTCGGATACCGGCGGATTGCTTATTTCGTCAAAATTGCTCACGCAAAAGCTCATAATGCTCTCCGGTGTCAAAACATCCTCGTATCCGTCAACATTCAATGAAAAAATCCCTGCCATTGTTGCATCTATATCGGATTTGTTCGCATTAAGCTTTGACTCTATTTCGTTTTTCTGCGCCGTAAGCTCCGCCAAATCCCCATCAAATTCCTGCGACCGTTCGTCATTTAATGTCATCAATGTGTTTTTACAGTTTTCAATCTGGCTTATATTATTGTTTATCACTGCGGTTATAATGTCATTTTTCACCTTTTCGACGGTATTATCCACCGAACCGCTGTCCGTGATAAACTGCTCACTTTTTGCCTTTGCGATTTCAAGCTTTTTTATTCTGTTTGTTATATTATTGAGATTTTGAACAAGACTCGCATCAACGCTTCCCTGATAAACCGTTGATATACGCATATTTTTCGCAACTCTGTCGCCCTCTTCGACATAATTATACATCGTGCCGCTGACAGCCGCCGAATAAACCTCTTCCGTCCTTATAACATATGCCCTTGAACTGACAACATCCTCCCGCTGTGTGAGCATTGCAGTCTTGGTTTCTACCGGTATTTTCAAATATCTGTAGCCGTAGAAAAGAACAGCAAAGAGAGTTATTAACAGAATTACCGCAACTCCTCTTCTTTTCATTTTCAAAACACCTCGGTTTTATTCTTCATACTGCGGTGCCAAAAGCATATTGATTATATCCCACACAGTAAATTTCCCCTCATCGTCCTTTGTTGAAAAAGGAACCAAAACATCCTCTTCGCAAAGTTCAAGCTTATCCCAAATCATATTTAGATTTTCCTCGATTGCACTCTTTTTCAGCTTATCAATCTTTGTTGCAATGACAATAACTCCGCTGTCATCATAGGCTCTTAACCATTCAAGCATCATTATATCATCTTTGGTCGGTGCATGACGGCTATCCACCAAAAGAACCGTTTTTATAAGCTCTTCCCTGTCACGAAGATAATCCTCCATCATATTTCCCCATTTTTTTATTTCCTCTTTTGAGCGTGCGGCATAGCCGTAGCCGGGAAGGTCAACAAGATGAATTGTATCATCGATATTATAAAAATTGATTGTTACGGTTTTGCCCGGTGTCTGCGATACTCTTGCAAACTGTTTTCTGTTTAAAAGCTTGTTAATCAGTGATGATTTTCCGACATTTGAACGGCCTGCAAATGCTATTTCGGGCAAACCGCCTTTGGGATACTGTGCCGGTCTCACCGCCGAAACCGTAAGCTTTACATTGTGTATATTCACAAAATCATTCCTTTCTGCTATTTCGACGAAAACGCCGTGTTAAATACTATATCCATATTAGTTGCCGGAACAAATTCTATCTCATTTCTTACCTCTTCCGGGATATCTTCTATATCGGGTTTGTTATCTTTGGGAATTATTATTGTTCTTATTCCGGCTCTGTATGCGGCAAGTGATTTTTCTCTCAAACCGCCTATCGGCAAAACATTTCCCCTTAAGGTTATCTCTCCCGTCATTGCGACATCACGCTTTACGGGCGTATTTGTAAGTGCCGATGCAACAGCCGTTGCAATGGTTATTCCTGCTGACGGGCCGTCTTTCGGAACAGCACCCTCCGGAACATGAATATGTATATCCTTTGTTTTATAGAAATCATCAACAATATCGAGTTCCTCCGATTTTGAACGGACAAAGCTGACCGCCGTCATTGCAGATTCTTTCATAACATCTCCGAGATTTCCCGTAAGCTCAATCTTACCCGTACCCGACATAACATTAACCTCAACCGAGAGAGTATCTCCGCCGACACTTGTCCACGCAAGTCCTCTGACAGTTCCTACCTCGTCATGCTCATTTTTCATATCGAAATCATATTTGTGCTTTCCGAGATATTTCAAAAGAGTTTTCGGAGTGATTTTTGCACTTTTCTTTTCTTCAAACAGCAATGACTTTGCGGCTTTTCTGCAAAGCTTGTCAATTGTCCTTTCAAGTCCTCTCACGCCCGATTCTCTTGTATAATAATTTATTATATCTCTTACGGCATCATCGGTAAAGGTTATTTTCTTTCCGTTCAAACCGTTCTTTTCTATATTTTTCGGAATTAAATGTTTTTTTGCAATTTCAAATTTTTCAAAAGCTGTATATCCCGATATTTCAATCAACTCAACTCTGTCAAGAAGCGGTGCCGGGATTGTCGAAGTGTTGTTTGCAGTGGCTATGAACATAACATGAGACAAATCAAACGGAATTTCAACAAAATTATCTCTGAATGACGAATTTTGCTCAAAATCCAGAACTTCAAGCAATGCCGAGGACGGATCGCCTTTATAATCATTTCCCATTTTATCTATTTCATCCAGAAGAACCACGGGATTTCTTGTTCCTGCCTGTTTAATTGCACTTATTATTCTTCCCGGCATAGAGCCGATATATGTTTTTCTGTGTCCTCTTATTTCTGCCTCATCGTGAACACCGCCGAGCGAAATTCTGACAAATTCTCTTCCCAACGCTTTTGCAATTGAAGACGCAATTGATGTTTTTCCCGTTCCGGGAGGACCCGAAAGACATAAAACAGTTCCGTTCTTTCCCTTTGTCATCGAATGAACCGCCAGGTGTTCAAGAACTCTTTCCTTTACTTCCTCCAAGCCGCAGTGGTCGTCATCAAGTATTTTCTTTGCGTTTTGTATATCGAAATTTTCTTCGGACAAATTGTTCCAAGGCAATTCCAATATAACATCTATATAATTTCTTATAACCGCCCCATCCGGAGATGATGACATCATTTTTGCAAGTCTGTCCGTTTCCTTTAAAAGCTTTTCTTCGTCCTTTTTTGAAAATCCTATCTCTTTTATTTTTTCTCTGTAGCTTACAATTTCCTCCGCATATCCGTCTTTATCGCCAAGCTCTTTTTCGATTACCTTCATTTCCTCACGAAGATAATATTCTCTTTGATTGTCATCGATATTCTTTCTTACCTGTTCATCTATTCTCCTCTGCTCTCCCGCTATTTTTATCTCATTTTTCAATACAACCAAGAGTTTTTCCATTCTTTCGTAAATATCGAGAGTTTCAAGAATTTCCTGCTTTATTTCATAATCGCAGTTTATGTTCGCCGCAATTCCGTCGGCAAATCTTCCGATTTTGTTCGACGGGAAAACAAGTGCGATTTTATCGGGCGAAAGCTTTTTTGAAACATTTACATACTGTTCAAAATGATCCTGTAACGAGCGTATGAAAGCTTGATTTAAAATATCGTTTTCATTATCCTCACCGTCCGGAATTTCAACAACCTCCGCTTCAAGATAAGGCGTTGTAAAAATCAAATCGGAAAGCCTTGCTCTTTCCCCGATATCCGCCATAACTCTTATACAGTCTCCTGTTTTAAAAACCTGACGGATTGTTGCTATGCATCCGATTTTATAAACATCGATTGCCGACGGATTCTCTTTCATAATATCCTTTTGTGCAGAAAGAAAGATTTTCTTATTTCCGTCCATTGCAGTGTCAACCGCTGTTTTTGATTTGTTTCTTATTATGTCAAAGCTTACCGTACTGCCCGGGAACACTACCAATCCCCTCATGGCAATCATAGGTAATATCATACTATCCAATTATCTCCCATTCCTTTCAACAGATATTATACCTCTATTATATTATATATCAAATTCTGACATTTTTCAACAGCTTTTGCAAAAATATTTAAAGTTTGACGAAGCGTTTTTTTTCTGTTATAATTAGAACAGTTTTTTTGAAAGGATTTTTACAATGAAAGAAAATATTTACACAATACCCTTAAACGAAGCCTTTGAAAGCGGATGCGAATGTCCTCTTTGCCATATTGAGAAAAAAAATGAAGAAGACGCCGTTTCATACACACTCGGAGCGGCAATGATGGAACCGGATTTCCGTATCGAATCCAACGAAAAAGGATTTTGCCGAAGTCATTACAGAATGCTTTTTAAAAAGCCGAACAAATTAAGCCTTGCTCTTATCCTTGAAACTCATCTTTTGAGTATTTCAAAGTCTTTTGAGTCTCTTGACGGTGATTTTAACGCTCTTTCCTCCGAAAAAAAGAAGCTTTTTAAATCAAGTACAAAAAATGAAACAATACCCGATTGGTTTTCCGAAACTCTATCCTCCTGCGTTATATGCGATAAAATCAACAATACAAAAAAACGCTATATTGAAGTGCTTTTCCATATGTGGAAGAATGATGAAAAGTTCAAAAAAAAGCTTTATGACTCAAAAGGATTCTGTCTTTATCATTTCAAAGATTTGGTCGATAGCTCACAGGAATTTTTGAACAAAAATGAAAGATCGGAATTTTTGAAAATAATATACGAAAAAGAAAAAGATGAACTTGTCTCCATCCGTGAGGACACGCACAAGTTCACCTTGAAGTTCGACTACCGTAACAGGGATATGGAGCTCGGAAGTGCCGTTGATGCTCCGAAAAGAGCCATCGAAAGACTTTCAGGCTTCATATGCAACTCGGAGGACGAATAATTATTCCAAAAGTGTATTGGCGATGCTTTTTGCATCGCTGATTTTTTCTGCAAGCTTTTCATTTTCTTCGGGAGTATGGTTACGCAGTGCTATATAAAGCTCCTGCGAATCAATTCCGCATTCACTCAAGAATTCGCTGTCATCAAGGCGAATTGCATATGCCTTTTCGTCCTTTCCGATAAGCCTGTCCTCCGAAATATCAGACCCAACCCATTCGCCGACCTCCAAAAAAGCATCATCCATAGAATCACTCTCTATGTAATATTTAGCCTTGTCACCGTCAAACAGATAAATCATAGTTTCTTCGTTTGTAACTTCAAGCTGTAATCTTGTCACCTTTGTATAAAGTGCCTGCGGATCTTCGTTTCCCTCAACAAACGCCACCTGATTCAATGCAATTCCATCAAATCCCTCCTTATCCTCCACAAAAGAAGATAACTTTTCTAAAAGCTTTGCCTCCTGCCCATCGGTCAGGTAAAAATCTCCGGCATAGGAAATGTTAAAATAGTATTCGGGATTTGTAACCGACTGATAAACACAAACTGCGGCAACGGCAATAACCGTCAATATTACAATTGTATGCCATTTATAATATTCCCAAAAATATTCCCACCATTCTTTTGTAAATCGTTTCGGCACTTCGCCGTATTTTTCTGCCATAAAATCATTCCTTTCAACAGATTGTAAAGCCTATTTTAACGCTAATCGACAATTATTTCAACAAAAAAAGCAATTGTTTACAATCCGTTAATCCAAAATTCATCTTTTGGAAAAATTCTTTATAATATAGTCGGAAAATTCCGAATTGTTCTTCGTTTTTTTCATATAACCGAGAACCGTCTGCATAAGCTCTGCAGGATTTAATTTAGAAAACTCTCTTCTCAAAATCCACGCCGCTTCACGCTCATTATCTTCAAGCAAAGCTTCTTCTCTTCTCGTTCCCGATTTCAGTATGTCAATTGCAGGGAAGATTCGTCTTTCCTGAAGTGTTCTTTCAAGCTTCAATTCCATATTGCCCGTACCCTTAAACTCTTCAAAAATGACATCATCCATTCGGCTTCCGGTTTCAACAAGTGCTGTTGCTAAAATCGTCAAACTTCCGCCCTCCTCAATGTTTCTTGCTGCACCGAAAAATTTCTTTGGTTTTATCAAAGCATCCGGGTCAAGACCGCCCGAAAGAGTTCTTCCCGTCGGTGTTACTGTCAGATTATATGCCCTTGCAAGTCTTGTTATCGAATCAAGCAATATAACAACATCCTTTTTCTGCTCAACAAGTCTCGATGCTCTTTCCAAAACCATTTCCGCAACCTTTGTGTGATTTTCGGGTGTCTGGTCAAAGGTTGAGCTTATTACATCACCGTCTATCGAACGCTTGATGTCCGTTACCTCCTCCGGTCTTTCATCTATGAGCAAAACTATCAATTTTATATCGGGGTGATTTTTTGTTATCGACTGTGCAATTTGCTTTATCAAAGTTGTTTTTCCTGCTTTAGGAGGTGCAACAATCATTCCACGCTGTCCTTTTCCTATCGGAGAAATAAAATCTATAACTCTCGATGCAAAGTTTGAATTGTTGCCCGTATCCAATGTTATTCTCTCTGTAGGATATATCGGGGTAAGTCTTTCAAAGCTTTGACGCTTCAGTGCAACATCTATGGAGTCGGAATTTATCTTCTTGACAAACAAAAGTGGTGAATATTTATCCTCGTCCTGCGACGGTCTGCAATCGCCGATAATTTCATCTCCCGTTTTCAGGTTAAACCGCCTTATTTGTGTCGGTGACACATAGACATCGTTTTTACTCGGCTGATAATTGTCAAACCGAAGAAAACCGAAACCGTCACTCATAACATCAAGAACTCCGCACACCTCGATAACATCGGCAGGTCTTTCTCTTTTTGGTTTTTCGTTTTTGGAAAGTTCCTTTTGCTTGTTTTCTTCACGATGTGCTCTTATCAATTCGATTATCTCGTCTTTTTTTAATGCCGATACTTTCGGAATTTCAAGTCCTATTGCTATTTGCTTCAATTCCTCTCTTGTTTTTCTTTCCAGTGCTACTCCGTCAAGCATTAATTCTTCTCCTTATCACATAAACATCTCAAGTAATATATTATTATCGTAAAAATAGTGTGTTATAAATGTATTTTGCATAATTTGCGACATATCTCCCGTTCCGAAGAATATCAAACAGGCACATAATATATACACAATAAAAAGTGCATTCACCGCTCCGATTGCCATTCCCGCAACCTTATTCACAGACTTCAGAATTGGGAGCTTAAACAATACATTCAATATTTTAAACGCAAAAAACAATAAAATTCTCACAGCCGCATAAAGCAGTAAAACAGCCAAAAGATTGATTATAGCCGAAGTTACGCCCTCACAGGTTTTATTCTTTATTTCCTGCGTTGTTTTGTCTATTTCCTCCGCCGCAGGTCTTAAAAATCCCGGCAGTGATGATATATATTTTTCATTTTCCGAATCATTGTCGTTCTTTGCTATCGTCTCGCTCACTCTTTCGCCGATTCTCTCTCCCAATTCCGACCTTTTCAAATATTCGTTAATTCCGTCACTGAAAGCAAACATCATCACAATTGTAAGAACTATTGACAAAATCGAAGCACTTGATTTTATAAATCCCTTTTTCATTGATGCGGTTATGCATATCAAAAATATTGCCGCAATTGCGATGTCAAAAGCAATTGACCAAAAACTCATATCATTATCCCTTCTCTATTTTTAAAAATTCTATACTGGAATTATATACAACCAAAATATTTTCAGAATCAATGAAATATGCATTTTTCATATCTCTTGATGCAACATATTTTGCAAGCGGTGTCCCGTTTGATTTTGTCAAATACAGACTTCTTCCGCCGTTATAGATAATATAACCGTTGCAAATATCACAAAAGTCCGGGACAATGTCCTCTTTTATTTTTTGTTTTTCCTTTCCGTTTCCGTTCACAACACAAAGCTCTGCCGTATTGCTTGCATCAAAAAGCATAAGTCTTATATCCGAGCCGTCATTTTCATATCGGTTCAAAGTTTTTTGAGAATATTCGTATTTCCAAATCTGTTTTCCGCCGTCATTCAAGCCGTACATTGCGTTATCCGCATACGCACACAAATTATTTCCCGAAAATTCCATATCAAAAACAATCGAATTTTCAAATATCACGCTGACATCCTCGTTTTTCTTTCCGACATCAAGAAATACAACCTGTGACGATACTCCACCCTCTGTCGATAAAAGTGAAACACACAATCTTCTCGACTCCGAAATCGCCGCAGACAAAACACTGTTTTTTCCGAAGCTTCTCGAATAAATTTCCTGACCCGATTTATTATATACCACAACCGCTCCCTTATAATAAAGCTTTTCGGTAAGAATGCTCAAATCTCCGTTTTTAGACACATTTCCCGTCAGGATTTTTTCCTGCGCTTCAATTTTGAAAAGCTCCTTTTGACCGTTGTGCAGAAGAATTTTCTTTCCTCCTTGTTCAAAAAGCAAAATATATGTACCGTTGACCTTTAAAACAGGATTTGACATCTGAATCGGGACTGTCCATTCAACCTCTCCCTTTTTATTATATAAAACAACAGAATTTTCAATAACACACAAAATTTTTCCGTTATACTCCGCAAATCTCGCATTTGCGGCAGATTTTAAAGCTATCGGGTCGCCCACAGAAACAAATTTTTTTGCCAAATTTGTGTAATTGACATTTACTGCATCCGTATTTTCGCTCTCTTCCCCGTTCGGAGCGGTTTCTGTTTCGCCATCTGTATTATCCTGTGCTTGTTCTTCGTTATTTTTTTCTTCTTTGGCAATTTCCGCCTGTTCCTTTTTCAATTTATATTGAAATTGTAAATTGGATATATTTTCCGAAAAATTCTTTTTATATGTTTCAATAAAGGAAAAGCTGTTGCCCGAATAAACATACAATCCGAAAATTGCCGCCGCCATCACCGCAACAACCACCGAAATTATTATCAAAACCTTTTTCACTCGTAATACACCTCCGATAAATACAGTCCGTGCGGAGGAGCGGTTATACCTGCTCTTTTACGGTCGCACGAAGCAATTATTTCATCCATTTTTTCACCATCTATCTTGCCGTTTCCCACAAAAACAAGCGTTCCTGCAATAATTCTGACCATATTATAAAGAAATCCGTTTCCAGAAATGCTTATAATAATCAAATCTCCGTCTTTTTTGACATTAATGGCATTTATCGTTCTCACCGTTGTTTTAACGGTGAATCCTGCGGCGGCGAATCCTATAAAATCGTGAGTTCCCAGAAAGCTTTTTGCGGCTTTCTGCATTTTCTCAACATCCAAATCGTATCTGTAATACCACGCACGATTGTTTTGAAATACATCAGGATATTGAGAATTTTGTATTTTATAAATATATGTTTTCCCTACAGCACTTTTGTGTGCGTCAAAATCCTCCGGCATTTCCTGTGCCTCTTTACAGACAATATCTTCCGGTAAAAATCTGTTTATGGCATACGGAAATCTGTCACAGCCTATCTGCGATTCCGTTTTGAAACTACACACATAATTCAATGCGTGAACTCCGGTATCGGTTCGTCCGCACCCTGAAAGCTTCGGTCTTACACCGGTAAGCTTTTTTATTGCATTTTCAATACATTCCTGCACCGTCACGGCATTTTTTTGTATCTGCCAGCCGTGATAATTTGTGCCGTCATATTCCATTATCAGCTTAATATTTCTCATTTTAACCTCTTGTTAAATAAATTGCACATAACACAGCACGGCCAAGAACAATGAAAAGCATACTATTATCAAATAATCTCTTTTTTCAAACTTCATCTGTTTCATTCTTGTTCTCCCCGTTCCGCCGTGATAACATCTTGCATCCATTGCCGTTGCAAGGTCGTCCGCTCTTCTGAACGCACTCACAAAAAGCGGAATCAAAATCGGAACCATTGCCTTTGCTCTCATTATGATATTACCGCTTTCAAAATCCGCGCCTCTTGCTTTTTGTGCCTTTATTATTTTGTCCGCTTCTTCTCCGATAGTCGGAATAAACCTTATTGCAATCGACATCATCATTGCAATTTCGTGTGACGGAATTTTTATTATGTTCAGCGGAGACAGAATTTTTTCCATCGCATCAGTGAGCATAATCGGTGATGTTGTCAATGTGAGAACAGATGTTCCGCAAATTAAAAGAGTAAGTCTTAATATAATCGTTATTCCGTTTTTTACTCCCTCATGGGTAATTCTTACCGTTTTCGAAAAAATTTCAGTCTGCCACAGAGCCTCTCCCGGTGTAAAAAAGAGATTGATAATCACCGTGAACATAATAATAATCAACATAGGACGAAGTCCCTTTAAAAAATATTTTAATGGAATTTTTGAAATCAAAATAACCGAAATAATTGCCAAAGCAATAATTAAATATGATACCGGTTTTGTTATGACAAAAAGAACCGCTATATATACCAAAGTCAAAACAAGCTTCAATCTTGCATCCATTTTATGAATTACGGATTTTCCGGCAATATATTGACCGATTGTTATATCCTTAAACATTTGTTTCTCCCCTCATTGCCTCCGCAAGAATTTTTGCGGCATATTTCACTGTATAAACATCAGCGGGAAGATCTGCACCCATTTTTATCAGACGATTTATAAGCATCGTCACCTGTGGTACGGCAAGTCCTATCTTTTCAAGCTCATCGCCTCTTTCAAAAACCTTCGAAACGGGAGCGTGCATATAAACCGTACCCTTGTTCATAACAACAACATTTTGGGCAACCCTTGCAACATCCTCCATACTGTGCGAAACCAAAATCACAGTCATATCGGAATTTTCGTGAAGATTTTTCAAAACCTCCAAAAGCCTGTCTCTTCCCTTTGGGTCAAGTCCTGCTGTCGGTTCATCAAGAATTAAAATTTCTGGGTGCATCGACAAAACACCTGCAATCGCAACCTTTCTTTTTTGTCCTCCGGAAAGTTCAAATGGAGATTTTTCCAGAATATCCTCATCCAAATTGACCGACTTAATTGCCTCTTTGACACAGTTTTTTATTTCCTCTTCACCAAGACCCATATTTTTCGGTCCGAACGCAATATCTTTATAAACAGTTTCCTCAAAAAGCTGATTTTCAGGATACTGAAAAACCAATCCTACCTTTCTTCTGATTTCTCGCATATCCGTTTTTGAATCGGTTATATCCGTTCCGTTTATTATAATTTTTCCGCCTGTAGGCTTTATAAGACCGTTAAGATGCTGAATAAGAGTTGATTTTCCCGATCCCGTATGTCCGATTACCGCAGTAAAGTCACCGTCGGGAATTTCCAAATTAATATCACGAAGTGCGTGCATTTCATAGGGCATACCTGACTGATACACATAATCAAGATGTTCTATTTTAATCATTTCTTACGCCCTCTTTCGCTTGCTTTAACGGCAAATATTTAATTAACAATTCCGCACATTCCTCGATATTTATTATATCCTTCGGCATACCAATGCCCATATCCGAAAGAATGTGCGTAAGTTCTGTTACCTGTGGAACATCAAGTCCGTAGCTTTTCAACTCCTCCGTATGTGAAAAAACTTTTCTCGGCTCGTCATCCATCATAATTTTGCCCTTGTTCATAACAACAACTCTGTCCGCACAAACGGCTTCATCCATATAATGAGTTATCAAAACAACCGTCATTTTCCTTGTTTCGTTGAGTTTTTTAACGGTTTGGATAACTTCCTTTCTGCCCCTTGGGTCAAGCATTGCTGTCGGTTCGTCCAAAATAATACATTCCGGCTCCATTGCAAGAATCGACGCTATCGCAATCCTTTGTTTTTGTCCTCCCGACAAACCTGCCGTTGAAGCTTCTTTATATTCACTCATCCCTACAATTTTCAAACATTCGTCCACTCTTTTTTCGATTTCTCTCGGTTCTACTCCAAGATTTTCCGGAGCAAATGCAACCTCATCCTCAACAATTGCCGCAACAATCTGATTGTCGGGATTTTGAAACACCATCCCTGCATCCTTTCTTATATCGAAAAGCCTTTTTTCATCGCAGGTATCCATACCGCTGATATAGACCTTGCCTCCCGTCGGTAGCAAAATTGCGTTAAAATGCTTCGCAAGAGTTGATTTTCCGCATCCGTTATGACCCAAAACAGCCGTAAAGCTTCCCTTTTCTATGTGTATATTAAGATTTTCAAAAACATTTTTCAACACATTTTCATCATCTCCAGACGGATATGAATATGTCAGATTTTCTGTCCTAATCATTAATGCCGTTCCCTTTCAAACCAATCAATCCGCTTCCCATCTGACAGACAAGCCGCAAGGAAGCGCAAGATTTTTCTTTTCCATTGGTATTCCTATTTCATCCGATGTAACTCTGCCGGAATACTTTTTTTGCAAAGTTAAGTTTAATATATTCGATATAACCGTTGCACATAACCCTGTTGTATATGAATTAACAAGGAAGAATAACGGCTTATCCGATAAAATTTTCATACAGTCGCAAATCAGTGGATACAGTTCATCCTCTATTTTCCACAATTCACCCGATGGCCCTCTTCCGTAGGACGGAGGATCCATTATAATCGCATCATATTGTCTTCCTCTTCGTGCCTCACGGGCAACAAATTTTTTAACATCATCGACAATATATCTGACAGGCTTTTCTCCGAGTCCCGATGCTATAACATTCTCCTTTGCCCAGCTGACCATTCCTTTTGATGCATCAACATGGACTACTTCTGCACCAGCCGCCAGTGCCGCAACCGTGGCACCGCCGGTATATGCAAATAAATTAAGAACTCTTATTGTTCTTTTTTCTTTTTTTATAAGCTCCGAAAACCAATCCCAATTAACAGCCTGTTCAGGAAAAAGTCCCGTATGCTTAAATCCCATCGGTTTTATGTTAAAGGTCAATTCTCTGTAATTTACCGTCCATCTTTCGGGAATATTTTTTTTGCGGTATTCCCAATGTCCTCCTCCGGAAGAACTTCTGTGATAATGTGCATCCGAACCTTTCCATAACTTTTCATCGCACTTTTCCTCCCATACAGCCTGCGGTTCGGGGCGTCTTAATAAATAATTCCCCCAATATTCAAGTTTTTCTCCGCCCGCCGTATCTATAAGACGGTATTCCTTCCATTTATCTGCCAGCCACATAAATATTTTGCCTCTCATCCTTATTAGTATAATCCACCATAATAAATATACCATTTTAACGCCTTTTTGTCAAGTGTCACATTCCCTCAATCCGCAATATCCGTATACTCCTTGACACCGCTTTTAATTCGTGATATACTTACCATACAAAATGTGGGAGGTGTTGTAATATGAAACGGTATACTGTTATGGATTTATTTGCCGGTGTCGGTGGTTTGAGCTATGGATTTGCAAAACTTCCTCAATTTAAAATTTTAGCCGCAAACGAAATCGAAAAGGATATTTCAATTGCATACAAATTAAATCATCCCGATGTTGAAATGATTAACTGCGATATCAAGGATTTGTCCTGGGATATTTTACAAAAAGCATTAAATGGTCAAAATATAGATATTATCATCGGAGGTCCTCCTTGTCAATCATATTCCACTCTCGGAAAGCGTCAGAACGATGAACGTTCGAATTTATTTATGGAATACAAAAGAATTTTAACTCTTCTTCGTCCAACAGCCTTTGTTTTTGAAAATGTTGTTGGAATATTGAGTATGAACAAGGGAGCTCTGTTTGCTCAAATCCAAAAAGAATTCGGAGAGCTCGGCTATATTCTTCGCTACAAAGTTATGGATGCTGCCGATTTTGGTGTGCCTCAACACAGGGAAAGAGTCATTCTTGTCGGTTTTAAAGACAATAACAGATTCACATTTCCGTCTCCGTCACACGGCGAAGGTCTGCTCCCTTATGTCACTCTGAAAGATGCCATAGGCGATTTGCCTGTTTTAGAAAGCGGTGAAACAAAAGACAGCTATGCCGGTGACATTACAAACGATTTTCTTGAATTTGTCAGATGCGATGATGCTTTAACCGTCGCGGAACATTCCTCTCCAAAAAACGGAACTCAACTCATAGAAATAATGAAATCATTAAAAGACGGCCAATCAAAAAATGACTTACCGGAGAATATTCGACCTAAAAGCGGATACGGAAATACTTACGCTAAATTATGGTGGAACAAACCCTCCACGACAATAACAAGAAACTTTGCCTGTCCTTCATCTTCACGATGCATACATCCCCGTGATTCAAGAGCTATGTCGATCAGAGAGGGTGCACGACTGCAAAGCTTTCCCGATAATTATAAATTTTACGGTTCGGACAGTATGAAACGATTGGAAATAGGAAATGCCGTCCCTCCACTGCTTTCCGAAGTTATCGCAAAAAAATTGCTTGAAACACTGCAAAAATATGAAGCCGCCGAATAATCGGCGACTTCGTGCTGTTTTTAATAGGAAACAAGTTTCGACACCTTATCATATGTATGATGAAACTGGAGCTTGCCCTGATGCCATTGAACAAATCCAAACGGCAATTGTATTGTTGTTCCGCCGTTTTTTGAACCGTAATATGTTTCAGCTCTTGCAACCTTTTGTGAAGTTGTGCAAATATCATCAATCAAAATAATATCATTAATATCGTGTTCACCGAGAAGATTTATATACCAAACAAAATCTGACCACTCACTTCTGTCCGCCGCCGCACCTCTTGAAAAGGATAATAACGCAAGCTCATACGAATTATCGCAAAACCACTCAAGCATACCGTAATAAAGCTCCTTGTCATAATTTTTCAATGTTGTTGCATTCAAGCTTTTGTGTCTGATTTGCATATTATATTTCCTAATATCGAATCGATCGGCAAACTCTTGAATTATATCCACTGCATCATCTGCCGCTCTCCAAAAAAGTCTTATTGCCCGTTGCACCGATTGAGGAATTTCTTTATTGAACTGTCTCTCAAATGTGTTAATGAAGATGTCCGCTCCGACAAAATAAACCTGCCCCTCCAAGCTTTTTTTAATTGATACATTAATAACCTCATCACTGCTCAAATAAACCTTTAAATCTGTTTTTGATGTTGTTTTCCCTCCATTAATACTCTGCACATGCATTTCATGCAAACCACCGACACTTGTTGTTACAATTGTTTTTTTCGAACAATTAACCCTTTCCAAAAATGAACATCCGAATTCTTCATTTTTATCAAATGCATCTTTAACCAAATCCTCATTTCTGTGCCCCGATAATTTTGCATACTTCCATCCGACTGCTCTGTTTCTGTGTTCCATATAATCCCTCCTTCTTTGATTTTCTTCAAAAACATTATAGCATATGCCGTCATCGCAAGTCAATATCTTGAAAACGACACAATTATATGTTATAATCAACAGACAGAGAGTTTTATCATACAGCTTTCTATGCACAACGGCTTATGAGGTGATTTTGAAATGTATAAAGAAAAATTGAATTCTTGTATTTTGTGTCCGAGAAAATGCGGCGCAGACCGAAATTCGGGCAAGATTGGATTTTGCGGAGCGGATGCAAATTTAAAAATAGGCAAAGCATATCTTCACCAATGGGAAGAACCGTCAATATCCGGCGAAAACGGGTCGGGAACCGTATTTTTTTCACATTGCAATTTGGGATGTGTTTTTTGTCAAAATTACGAAATCAGTTCAAAGCACAACGGCAAAATTATATCTATCAATGAATTATGTGACATTTTTCTTGACCTGCAAAGTCAAACAGCTCACAATATAAACCTCGTCACCCCTACCCATTATGCAGTGCAAATCGCAAACGCCCTCACTCTTGCAAAATCAAAGGGGTTGAAAATTCCCGTTGTGTATAACTGCGGCGGATACGAATGTGCCGACACATTAAAGCTTCTTGACGGATTGATTGACATCTATATGCCCGATGTCAAATATTTTGACGATAAATATGCAATTAAATATTCAAATGCACCGCATTATTTTGAATATGCAAAAAAAGCCGTCAGCGAGATGTATCGCCAAACGGGCAAAAACATATTTGATAACGGAATTATGAAAAAAGGTGTCATTGTAAGGCATATGTTACTTCCCGGTCTTTTGTTCGACTCGAAAAAAATTCTTGATTACCTTTACGAAGCGTATTCCGACAATATTTATATCAGCATTATGAGTCAATATACACCTATGCCGAATGTTACAAACTATCCCGAAATAAATAAAACCGTCTCCAAAAAATATTACGATGCACTCATTAACTACGCTATGTCAATCGGCATTAAAAATGCATATATTCAAGACGGAGAGTCTGTTGGAGAAAGCTTTATACCGAGCTTTTATAAAGAATAACAAAAAATGAGCCTTGTGTGCTTTGGCACACAAGGCTCATTTTTTATATTTTAAACCGTTAAACAACGAAATTCAAAATTACTTTCTTTCCTTAATTGCAGCCTGAGCAGCAGCCAATCTTGCGATCGGAACTCTGAACGGTGAACAGGAAACATAGTTAAGTCCGAGCTTGTGACAGAATTCTACAGATGTGGGATCTCCGCCGTGTTCTCCACAAATACCGATATGCAATGAAGGATTAACAGGCTTACCAAGCTTAATGGACATATCCATCAACTTGCCGACACCTGTCTGGTCAAGTCTTGCAAACGGATCGTTTTCAAAGATTTTTGCGTCATAGTAAGCATCGAGGAACTTACCTGCATCGTCTCTTGAGAAGCCGTAAGTCATCTGTGTAAGGT